>NZ_CP007597.1:4640227-4648976 GCF_000661955.1 Stenotrophomonas rhizophila | reverse complement strand
CGGGGTTTTCGGGGTATAAACCCTGGCGATGACCTACTCTCGCATGGCTTGAGCCACACTACCATCGGCGCAGCTGCGTTTCACTTCCGAGTTCGGGATGGGATCGGGTGGTTCCACAGCGCTAATTTCACCAGGGAGGCTTTTGGAGTGTCGCCGCAGAGCGTGTCTTTGCAGGGAGCGGGCACGGATGTGCCGGCTTTACAAAGAGACGCGCCTGAGCGCCTGCCTCTCGTTTGGTCTTGTGACGTAGCGTGCACTTGGGCTCTATCGACATGTCATGTCGGCCAAGGCAACTTGAGGTTATATGGTCAAGCCACACGGATCATTAGTATCAGTTAGCTCAATACATTGCTGTACTTACACACCTGACCTATCAACCACATAGTCTATATGGTTCCTTCAGGGGGCTTGTGCCCCGGGAGATCTCATCTTGAGGCGCGCTTCCCGCTTAGATGCTTTCAGCGGTTATCGCTTCCGAACATAGCTACCCGGCAATGCCACTGGCGTGACAACCGGAACACCAGAGGTTCGTCCACTCCGGTCCTCTCGTACTAGGAGCAGCCCCTCTCAAATCTCCAACGCCCATGGCAGATAGGGACCGAACTGTCTCACGACGTTCTGAACCCAGCTCGCGTACCACTTTAAATGGCGAACAGCCATACCCTTGGGACCGACTACAGCCCCAGGATGTGATGAGCCGACATCGAGGTGCCAAACACCGCCGTCGATATGAACTCTTGGGCGGTATCAGCCTGTTATCCCCGGAGTACCTTTTATCCGTTGAGCGATGGCCCTTCCATACAGAACCACCGGATCACTAAGTCCTAGTTTCCTACCTGCTTGATCCGTCGATCTTGCAGTCAAGC
This sequence comes from Stenotrophomonas rhizophila, assembly GCF_000661955.1. Lineage (NCBI taxonomy): Bacteria > Pseudomonadati > Pseudomonadota > Gammaproteobacteria > Lysobacterales > Lysobacteraceae > Stenotrophomonas > Stenotrophomonas rhizophila. Next base: position 4,648,110 of record NZ_CP007597.1, on the reverse strand, counting down.
ACGCTTATGCCTTTGCACACAGTGCGCGATGTCCGACCGCGCTGAGCGTACCTTCGAGCTCCTCCGTTACTCTTTAGGAGGAGACCGCCCCAGTCAAACTACCCACCATACACGGTCCCCGATCCAGATTATGGACCCAGGTTAGAACGTCAAGCACGACAGGGTGGTATTTCAAGGATGGCTCCACTGCAGCTAGCGCCACAGTTTCATAGCCTCCCACCTATCCTACACAGACGAACTCAACGTTCAGTGTAAAGCTATAGTAAAGGTTCACGGGGTCTTTCCGTCTTGCCACGGGAACGCTGCATCTTCACAGCGATTTCAATTTCACTGAGTCTCGGGTGGAGACAGCGCCGCTGTCGTTACGCCATTCGTGCAGGTCGGAACTTACCCGACAAGGAATTTCGCTACCTTAGGACCGTTATAGTTACGGCCGCCGTTTACTGGGGCTTCGATCAAGAGCTTCGCCTTGCGGCTGACCCCATCAATTAACCTTCCAGCACCGGGCAGGCGTCACACCCTATACGTCCACTTTCGTGTTTGCAGAGTGCTGTGTTTTTGATAAACAGTCGCAGCGGCCTGGTTTCTGCGGCCCTCTTCAGCTATAGCTCGCATGAGCCACCAAAAAGGGCGCACCTTCTCCCGAAGTTACGGTGCCATGTTGCCTAGTTCCTTCACCCGAGTTCTCTCAAGCGCCTGAGAATTCTCATCCTACCCACCTGTGTCGGTTTACGGTACGGTCTGCGTAAGCTGAAGCTTAGGAGCTTTTCCTGGAAGCGTGGTATCAGTGACTTCGCCTTAAAGGCTCGTCTCGGTGCTCGGTCTTGAAGAATCCCGGATTTGCCAAAGATTCAAACCTACCTCCTTTCCCCCGGACAACCAACGCCGGGTACACCTAACCTTCTCCGTCCCTCCATCGCACTTACGCGAGGTGCAGGAATATTAACCTGCTTCCCATCGACTACGACTTTCGTCCTCGCCTTAGGGGCCGACTCACCCTGCGCCGATTAACGTTGCGCAAGGAAACCTTGGGCTTTCGGCGTGCGGGTTTTTCACCCGCATTATCGTTACTCATGTCAGCATTCGCACTTCCGATACCTCCAGCAGACTTCTCAATCCACCTTCAACGGCTTACGGAACGCTCCTCTACCGCGTACATATAAATATGCACACCCCAAGCTTCGGTTCACTGCTTAGCCCCGTTAAATCTTCCCCGCAGACCGACTCGACCAGTGAGCTATTACGCTTTCTTTAAAGGGTGGCTGCTTCTAAGCCAACCTCCTGGCTGTCTGTGCCTTTCCACATGGTTTTCCACTTAGCAGTGAATTTGGGACCTTAGCTGTGGGTCTGGGTTGTTTCCCTTTTCACGACGGACGTTAGCACCCGCCGTGTGTCTCCCATACAGTCCGTCTCGGTATTCGGAGTTTGCAATGGTTTGGTAAGTCGCGATGACCCCCTAGCCATAACAGTGCTCTACCCCCGAGAGGATACATATGAGGCGCTACCTAAATAGCTTTCGAGGAGAACCAGCTATCTCCGGGTTCGATTAGCTTTTCACTCCTAATCACAGCTCATCCCCGTCTTTTGCAACAGACGTGGGTTCGGGCCTCCAGTACCTGTTACGGCACCTTCACCCTGGCCATGACTAGATCACCCGGTTTCGGGTCTACTGCCCGCGACTATGCGCCCTTATCAGACTCGGTTTCCCTTCGCCTCCCCTATACGGTTAAGCTTGCCACGAACAGTAAGTCGCTGACCCATTATACAAAAGGTACGCAGTCACTCTTTCGAGCTCCTACTGCTTGTACGCACACGGTTTCAGGATCTATTTCACTCCCCTCTCCGGGGTTCTTTTCGCCTTTCCCTCACGGTACTGGTTCACTATCGGTCGGTCAGTAGTATTTAGCCTTGGAGGATGGTCCCCCCATGTTCAGACAGGGTTTCACGTGCCCCGCCCTACTCGTCTTCACTGGAGTGGCCCTTTTAAATACAGGGCTATCACCTTCTATGGCCAGCCGTTCCAGGCTGTTTTTCTAGAACCATTCCAGCTTAAGGGCTAGTCCCCGTTCGCTCGTCGCTACTCAGGGAATCTCGGTTGATTTCTTTTCCTCTGGTTACTTAGATATTTCAGTTCACCAGGTTCGCTTCCAGCAGCTATGTATTCACTGCAGGATACCCGCAAGCGGGTGGGTTTCCCCATTCGGACATTACCGGATCAAAGCTTGTTGCCAGCTCCCCGATACTTTTCGCAGGCTGCCACGTCCTTCATCGCCTCTGACCGCCAAGGCATCCACCGTGTGCGCTTATTCGCTTGACCATATAACCGCAAGTTGCCTTGGGTTACATATATGACCTGGGGGTACAAAGCCCAGATACGAAATATAACGACTCAATTAATAAGAAGACATTTAAGTCTTCCGCCTTAGCCTCACGACACGTCAAGATAGAATCTCAAAACGCTCGCTACGTCACAAGTTTTAAAAGAACACGTACCGGCCACAATGCCGATGCGTAATAAATTCTTTGTATGCGCTAGTCATTCAGAGTGGTGGGTCTGGGTAGACTCGAACTACCGACCTCACCCTTATCAGGGGTGCGCTCTAACCACCTGAGCTACAGACCCAATGTCCGTTTAGCTCATTGCCGAACACACCGATAAACGTGTGACGTGTGGTGGAGCCTGTCGGGATCGAACCGACGACCCCCTGCTTGCAAAGCAGGTGCTCTCCCAGCTGAGCTAAGGCCCCATATACGGGACTATCCACGTCGGCCAGGCCGACGTGAAACTCTGAATGCAGGTTACTTGTGAAGACGCCCGACAGGACGATGCTGTCTTTGCTCAAAAGGAGGTGATCCAGCCGCACCTTCCGATACGGCTACCTTGTTACGACTTCACCCCAGTCATCGGCCACACCGTGGCAAGCGCCCTCCCGAAGGTTAAGCTACCTGCTTCTGGTGCAACAAACTCCCATGGTGTGACGGGCGGTGTGTACAAGGCCCGGGAACGTATTCACCGCAGCAATGCTGATCTGCGATTACTAGCGATTCCGACTTCATGGAGTCGAGTTGCAGACTCCAATCCGGACTGAGATAGGGTTTCTGGGATTGGCTTGCCCTCGCGGGTTTGCAGCCCTCTGTCCCTACCATTGTAGTACGTGTGTAGCCCTGGTCGTAAGGGCCATGATGACTTGACGTCATCCCCACCTTCCTCCGGTTTGTCACCGGCGGTCTCCTTAGAGTTCCCACCATTACGTGCTGGCAACTAAGGACAAGGGTTGCGCTCGTTGCGGGACTTAACCCAACATCTCACGACACGAGCTGACGACAGCCATGCAGCACCTGTGTTCGAGTTCCCGAAGGCACCAATCCATCTCTGGAAAGTTCTCGACATGTCAAGACCAGGTAAGGTTCTTCGCGTTGCATCGAATTAAACCACATACTCCACCGCTTGTGCGGGCCCCCGTCAATTCCTTTGAGTTTCAGTCTTGCGACCGTACTCCCCAGGCGGCGAACTTAACGCGTTAGCTTCGATACTGCGTGCCAAATTGCACCCAACATCCAGTTCGCATCGTTTAGGGCGTGGACTACCAGGGTATCTAATCCTGTTTGCTCCCCACGCTTTCGTGCCTCAGTGTCAGTGTTGGTCCAGGTAGCTGCCTTCGCCATGGATGTTCCTCCCGATCTCTACGCATTTCACTGCTACACCGGGAATTCCACTACCCTCTACCACACTCTAGTCGCCCAGTATCCACTGCAATTCCCAGGTTGAGCCCAGGGCTTTCACAACAGACTTAAACAACCACCTACGCACGCTTTACGCCCAGTAATTCCGAGTAACGCTTGCACCCTTCGTATTACCGCGGCTGCTGGCACGAAGTTAGCCGGTGCTTATTCTTTGGGTACCGTCAGAACAACCGAGTATTAATCGACTGCTTTTCTTTCCCAACAAAAGGGCTTTACAACCCGAAGGCCTTCTTCACCCACGCGGTATGGCTGGATCAGGCTTGCGCCCATTGTCCAATATTCCCCACTGCTGCCTCCCGTAGGAGTCTGGACCGTGTCTCAGTTCCAGTGTGGCTGATCATCCTCTCAGACCAGCTACGGATCGTCGCCTTGGTGGGCCTTTACCCCGCCAACTAGCTAATCCGACATCGGCTCATCTATCCGCGCAAGGCCCGAAGGTCCCCTGCTTTCACCCGAAGGTCGTATGCGGTATTAGCGTAAGTTTCCCTACGTTATCCCCCACGAAAAGGTAGATTCCGATGTATTCCTCACCCGTCCGCCACTCGCCACCCATAAGAGCAAGCTCTTACTGTGCTGCCGTTCGACTTGCATGTGTTAGGCCTACCGCCAGCGTTCACTCTGAGCCAGGATCAAACTCTTCACTTAAAAACGCATAGTCCGAGGACTAAAAATTTAAAGCTGCAGATGCTTGACCGCTGGCAACGTTTCGCTTGCTTTAAAACAATTGATATGTTGCTTGATCAAACGTCTGCAAGATGGACATACATCCTTCCTGCAGGCGCCTTCACAAGATACCTGCGCATACTGTCAAAGAACTTTGGAATCGGCCTCAGCGCCTTCTTCCGTTTGCCCCGACGTTTCCGTCGTTGCGAGCCGCCCATTGTAGACCGGCTTATCTGCTTCGTCAACACCTTTTTCAAGGCCGTTTCACCGAAGTGAAACGTTGTTGCCGATGCCGCTTCGTCGTTTGCCTCGAGAGGCTTTCGTCGTTGCGAGCCGCCTATTATGTCAGGCTTTTCGAATCTGTCAACAACTTGTTTGATGAACTTAACGTTCTTCTTGAAGTTGTCGGTGTAAGTCCATGAAAAATCATGTGCTTACATAAAAAGGAAAACCCCGTTGCGTGAGCAACGGGGTTTTCGGGGTATAAACCCTGGCGATGACCTACTCTCGCATGGCTTGAGCCACACTACCATCGGCGCAGCTGCGTTTCACTTCCGAGTTCGGGATGGGATCGGGTGGTTCCACAGCGCTAATTTCACCAGGGAGGCTTTTGGAGTGTCGCCGCAGAGCGTGTCTTTGCAGGGAGCGGGCACGGATGTGCCGGCTTTACAAAGAGACGCGCCTGAGCGCCTGCCTCTCGTTTGGTCTTGTGACGTAGCGTGCACTTGGGCTCTATCGACATGTCATGTCGGCCAAGGCAACTTGAGGTTATATGGTCAAGCCACACGGATCATTAGTATCAGTTAGCTCAATACATTGCTGTACTTACACACCTGACCTATCAACCACATAGTCTATATGGTTCCTTCAGGGGGCTTGTGCCCCGGGAGATCTCATCTTGAGGCGCGCTTCCCGCTTAGATGCTTTCAGCGGTTATCGCTTCCGAACATAGCTACCCGGCAATGCCACTGGCGTGACAACCGGAACACCAGAGGTTCGTCCACTCCGGTCCTCTCGTACTAGGAGCAGCCCCTCTCAAATCTCCAACGCCCATGGCAGATAGGGACCGAACTGTCTCACGACGTTCTGAACCCAGCTCGCGTACCACTTTAAATGGCGAACAGCCATACCCTTGGGACCGACTACAGCCCCAGGATGTGATGAGCCGACATCGAGGTGCCAAACACCGCCGTCGATATGAACTCTTGGGCGGTATCAGCCTGTTATCCCCGGAGTACCTTTTATCCGTTGAGCGATGGCCCTTCCATACAGAACCACCGGATCACTAAGTCCTAGTTTCCTACCTGCTTGATCCGTCGATCTTGCAGTCAAGCACGCTTATGCCTTTGCACACAGTGCGCGATGTCCGACCGCGCTGAGCGTACCTTCGAGCTCCTCCGTTACTCTTTAGGAGGAGACCGCCCCAGTCAAACTACCCACCATACACGGTCCCCGATCCAGATTATGGACCCAGGTTAGAACGTCAAGCACGACAGGGTGGTATTTCAAGGATGGCTCCACTGCAGCTAGCGCCACAGTTTCATAGCCTCCCACCTATCCTACACAGACGAACTCAACGTTCAGTGTAAAGCTATAGTAAAGGTTCACGGGGTCTTTCCGTCTTGCCACGGGAACGCTGCATCTTCACAGCGATTTCAATTTCACTGAGTCTCGGGTGGAGACAGCGCCGCTGTCGTTACGCCATTCGTGCAGGTCGGAACTTACCCGACAAGGAATTTCGCTACCTTAGGACCGTTATAGTTACGGCCGCCGTTTACTGGGGCTTCGATCAAGAGCTTCGCCTTGCGGCTGACCCCATCAATTAACCTTCCAGCACCGGGCAGGCGTCACACCCTATACGTCCACTTTCGTGTTTGCAGAGTGCTGTGTTTTTGATAAACAGTCGCAGCGGCCTGGTTTCTGCGGCCCTCTTCAGCTATAGCTCGCATGAGCCACCAAAAAGGGCGCACCTTCTCCCGAAGTTACGGTGCCATGTTGCCTAGTTCCTTCACCCGAGTTCTCTCAAGCGCCTGAGAATTCTCATCCTACCCACCTGTGTCGGTTTACGGTACGGTCTGCGTAAGCTGAAGCTTAGGAGCTTTTCCTGGAAGCGTGGTATCAGTGACTTCGCCTTAAAGGCTCGTCTCGGTGCTCGGTCTTGAAGAATCCCGGATTTGCCAAAGATTCAAACCTACCTCCTTTCCCCCGGACAACCAACGCCGGGTACACCTAACCTTCTCCGTCCCTCCATCGCACTTACGCGAGGTGCAGGAATATTAACCTGCTTCCCATCGACTACGACTTTCGTCCTCGCCTTAGGGGCCGACTCACCCTGCGCCGATTAACGTTGCGCAAGGAAACCTTGGGCTTTCGGCGTGCGGGTTTTTCACCCGCATTATCGTTACTCATGTCAGCATTCGCACTTCCGATACCTCCAGCAGACTTCTCAATCCACCTTCAACGGCTTACGGAACGCTCCTCTACCGCGTACATATAAATATGCACACCCCAAGCTTCGGTTCACTGCTTAGCCCCGTTAAATCTTCCCCGCAGACCGACTCGACCAGTGAGCTATTACGCTTTCTTTAAAGGGTGGCTGCTTCTAAGCCAACCTCCTGGCTGTCTGTGCCTTTCCACATGGTTTTCCACTTAGCAGTGAATTTGGGACCTTAGCTGTGGGTCTGGGTTGTTTCCCTTTTCACGACGGACGTTAGCACCCGCCGTGTGTCTCCCATACAGTCCGTCTCGGTATTCGGAGTTTGCAATGGTTTGGTAAGTCGCGATGACCCCCTAGCCATAACAGTGCTCTACCCCCGAGAGGATACATATGAGGCGCTACCTAAATAGCTTTCGAGGAGAACCAGCTATCTCCGGGTTCGATTAGCTTTTCACTCCTAATCACAGCTCATCCCCGTCTTTTGCAACAGACGTGGGTTCGGGCCTCCAGTACCTGTTACGGCACCTTCACCCTGGCCATGACTAGATCACCCGGTTTCGGGTCTACTGCCCGCGACTATGCGCCCTTATCAGACTCGGTTTCCCTTCGCCTCCCCTATACGGTTAAGCTTGCCACGAACAGTAAGTCGCTGACCCATTATACAAAAGGTACGCAGTCACTCTTTCGAGCTCCTACTGCTTGTACGCACACGGTTTCAGGATCTATTTCACTCCCCTCTCCGGGGTTCTTTTCGCCTTTCCCTCACGGTACTGGTTCACTATCGGTCGGTCAGTAGTATTTAGCCTTGGAGGATGGTCCCCCCATGTTCAGACAGGGTTTCACGTGCCCCGCCCTACTCGTCTTCACTGGAGTGGCCCTTTTAAATACAGGGCTATCACCTTCTATGGCCAGCCGTTCCAGGCTGTTTTTCTAGAACCATTCCAGCTTAAGGGCTAGTCCCCGTTCGCTCGTCGCTACTCAGGGAATCTCGGTTGATTTCTTTTCCTCTGGTTACTTAGATATTTCAGTTCACCAGGTT
>NZ_CP007597.1:4415227-4637727 GCF_000661955.1 Stenotrophomonas rhizophila | reverse complement strand
GCTTCGTCAACACCTTTTTCAAGGCCGTTTCACCGAAGTGAAACGTTGTTGCCGATGCCGCTTCGTCGTTTGCCTCGAGAGGCTTTCGTCGTTGCGAGCCGCCTATTATGTCAGGCTTTTCGTTTCCGTCAACACCTTCTTTCGAAGCTTGTTGCCGTCGCTGCGGGTGGGTGTTCACCGGGGTGAAGACCGCGTCGCAGCGAGGGAGCGAATACTAAAGACTTCTGAAAATTCGTCAAGGCTTTTCTTCGATCTTTTTCATCGACGCGTCATCAATGCGTGCTGCTCATCTACAAGCGCGGCAGCACGCGCGTTGCGCGTGCTGCCGCAGGCTTGCTAACAATGCATGTCTTGTCGTCAGGGATGCATGTGATGTCTGCAGTAGCCAAGCGTTCGTTGTTGCGCGATATGTCGTTGCCTTCGTTGATGGCCGGCTTCATCACCGTGTTGGTGGGCTTTGCCAGTTCGGCAGTGATCGTGTTCCAGGCCGCACGCGCGATGGGCGCATCGCAGGCGCAGATCGCCTCGTGGATGTGGGCGCTTGGACTGGGCATGGGCATCACCTGTATCGGCCTGTCGCTGCGCTACCGCGTGCCGGTGGTGACGGCATGGTCGACGCCGGGCGCGGCCATGCTGGTGGTGGGTGCCGGTGCGGTGGGCTACAGCGATGCGATCGGTGCCTTCGTGCTGGCCGCAGTGCTGGGCATGATCGCCGGCTTCTCGGGGATCTTCGCCCGGCTGATGCAGCGGGTACCGATGGCGCTGGCTGCGGGCATGCTGGCCGGCGTACTGCTGCGCTTCGGGCTGGAGGTGTTTGTGTCGATGCAGACGCAGCTGGGCATGGCACTGGCGATGTTCGCCACCTGGTTGATCGGACGCCGGCTGTTCCCGCGCTATGCGGTGATCGCCACCCTGCTGGTGGGTATCGCCGTGGCTGCCGGCCAGGGGCTGCTGCATATGCAGGAGGTTCGCCTGCAGCTGGCCACGCCGGTGTTCACCTGGCCCACGCTGTCGTGGGCGGCAGTGATCGGCGTTGCCCTGCCCTTGTTCGTGGTGACCATGGCGTCGCAGAACATCCCGGGGGTGGCGGTGATCCGTGCCTCCGGCTACGACACACCGGTGTCCCCGGTGATTGGCTGGATCGGCGTGGCCAACACGCTGCTGGCCCCCTTCGGTGCGTTCGGACTCAACCTGGCGGCGATCACCGCCGCGATCTGCATGGGCCGCGAGGCGCACGAGGATCCCGCGCGCCGGTACACCGCCGCGGTGGCCGCCGGCGGCTTCTATATCGTGGTGGGCCTGTTCGGGGCGACGGTGGCGGCGGTGTTCGCGGCCTTCCCCAAGGAACTGGTGGCCTGCGTGGCCGGCATTGCCCTGTTCGGCACGATCGCCAACAGCCTGTCGATGGCGCTGCGGGAAGAAGCCGACCGCGAGGCGGCCCTGGTGACCTTCCTGGTTACCGCCTCGGGGCTGTCACTGGCCGGGATCGGTTCGGCCTTCTGGGGGCTGGTGGCCGGTGGCATCTGCCTGCTGGTGCTGCGACCCGCGCGCGCCTGAGCCGGCTCAGGGATCCAACAGGAAGGACAACGCACCGATCACCACGATGTAAATGGCCATGCCGACCAGTACCGCCGACCAGCGGGTACCGCCCAGGCCAGCCAGTGCGGCGTGCTGCGCGGGCGCGTCACCGGGATGGCGTGCCTCGGCCAGCGCGATCATCCGCTGGGTATGCCGCAGATACAGGTGATTGCCCACCGAACCGGCCGCGACGCTGGCCCCCAGGGTGATCACCAGCGATACGCTGTCGCTGACATCGATCAGGGTTTCCAGGATGGACAGGACGGTGAGCGCGCCGATCCACATGGCCGCCACCGCATACATGCGGCGGTACAGCATCCAGAACGCGCCAAACAGGAAGGCGGGCCAGTTCCAGGCGGTGGTGCTGGCCGCCGTGCCGTCGGCTGTGAGGTCCAGGCGCCACTTGCGGCGATACACCGGGAAGTTGGCGCCGACGAAGGCGGCATACGCCTGTTGGCCCGCCGCCAGGGGTTCCTGCACAGGCAGGGCGGTGGGATCGAAGGCCGATGCCGGCGCAGCGTAGGGATCCTGCGGCCGCTCGACCGGCGTCGGCGCGGGCACCGCCAGATCGGCCACGCCATGCAGGGGCTGCCACTGGGCCATGCCCTGGCGCCAGACCAGCGTGTCGGCGGTGATCTGGCCCTGCGCCAGCAGCTGCTGCAGCTGCGCGGCGGGCACCGGTCCCTGACGCTGCTGCTGGTGATCGGCGTAGTACCACGGGGTATCGGACATGACTCGTTCCTTGAGGGAAAGGCACCGGTTCGCCCGTCCGGGCGTCCGGCTGACGGATTACAGGGGGAGTACGCGGAAGGTCTGGGTGAGCGTGTGGCTGGCGCCGGCAGGCAGCGTGATCACGTCCGGGCCGGCGTTGGCCGCCTCCAGGCAGACGTAGTTGCGCCAGCCCGCGCCGACGTCGGCCATGCCGGCCGCCCCCGCCTGGCCGGGGTTCCAGGCCACCAGCGAGCGGCTGCCTTGGGTGGTGATTTCGATGCGCCGCTTCAGGCCAGGATCCTTGAGTACGTAACGGCCGGCGGCGCCGGTATAGATGCGGTCGCTGCGGCCGGGATCGCGCGGGTCGCGCAGGTTCCAGTCGCCCTGCTGCACGCGCGGGGTGGCGTAGTTCTCGAACTTGTCCAGATAGGTGAGACCGTCCAGCCCCTGTACGTCCACGGCCGTGGCGTCGTCCACCCGGAAGTAATTGTGCAGGGCCTGGGTGAAGCTGACCGCCTGGCTGCCGGTGTTCTCGGTGATCAGGCGCTGCTCAAGCGTGCGGCCGATTCGCAGCTGCATGGTCAGGCGCAGGGCCAGGTTGTCCAGCGGCGGCGGAGCCAGGGTGAGCAGCACAGTGCCGTCGGCCTCGCGGCGCGCCTCCTTCAGTGTCCATGCCACGTTGCGCACGAACCCATGCGAGGGCACGTAGGTGCCCTGCCCCTGTCGCCCGAAGTACGGCCAGCACACCGGGCTGCCGCCGCGGATCGGGGTGGGCAGCGCCTGCGCGCTGGGTGACAGCCACAGGAGGTCCTGGCCGCCCTTGGGGACATAGGACAACAGCTGCCCGCCGAACACCGCGATGGCCGCGCTGGCAAACGGGGTGTCCACCTTCCAGGCAGGGAAGCCCTGCACGGTGCCCAGGCTCAGGCCCTCGACCTTGGGCAGGGCGGCGCTGGGGCCGGCCGGGGACTGCACCAGGCGGGCGTGGTTGGGCGGCAGGGTGAACACGGTGGATGCGGGCATGGCAGTCGGGGAGATGAAGGTGGGAGGCGCACTGCGCAAGGCAGTGAGGATGCGTTGGCCGGCGCGGCCGTCGGCGGTGGGCCAGCCGAGGCGCTGCTGCTCGACCTGGATGGCGCGGCGGGTGGCGGTGCCCACCATGCCGTCGGCGGCACCGATGTCGTGGCCGCGGGCCAGCAACAGGCTCTGCAGTTCGCGACGCTCGCGGCGGCCGATGCCGGGGTCGTCGGTGGGCCACGCCGCCACGGTGCCCGAACCGCCGCGCAGGCGGTCGGCCAGGGTGGCGATGGCCAGTGCATAGCTTTCAGCGGCGTTGTAGGCGTAGATCGCGTCGTAGTTGCGGAACACCAGCCAGGCCGGTCCTTTGGCGCCGGTGGGCAGCAGCAGCGCGGCGTTGCTGTCGTCGGGCAGGCCAGCCGGGGACAGCACACCGCCGCCGACCGGGGCGATGCCCAGTGCGCGCCAGCTGGCCAGCGGCTTGCGCTGGGTGCGCCCGGCCAGCGCCGGGTTGAACCCGGCGGGAAGGCGGACTTCGATGCCCCACGGCTGGCCGGTGCGCCAGCCGGCCTTGGCCAGGTAGTTGGCGGTGGAGGCCAGGGCATCGGGAATGCTGGCCACCAGATCACGCCGACCATCGCCGTCCCCGTCCACGGCGATACGCGCGTAGGTGGACGGCATGAACTGGGTGTGGCCGAAGGCGCCGGCCCAGGAGCCGGTGAGGCCTTCAGCCTGCAGGTCGCCGGCGTCGAGCAGCTTGAGCAGGGCGAGCAGTTCGCCGCGGAAGAACGGCTGGCGGCGACCATTGCATGACAGCGTGGCCAGCGACTGCAGCAGTGGGCGCTTGCCGAACACGCGGCCGTAATCGCTCTCCACGCCCCACACTGCCACGATGGTGGCCGGGTCGACGCCGTACTGGGTGGACACCCGGTTCAACAGGTCGCGGTGTTCGAGCAGACGCGCGCGTCCGTCGTCGACGCGCTGGCTGTCCACCAGCGCGGCCAGGTAGTCCCACAGCGGCGTGGTGAATTCCGGTTGCGCGTCGAGCAGCGGCAGCACGCTCAGGTCGGGGGTCAGGCCGGTAGTGAAGCGCGCAAAACCCGCCGCGCTGATGCCCTGCTTGGTCGCCTGCGGCTGCAGGGTGGCCAGGCAGCGGTCGAAATCGTCCTGCGGTGCGGCCGCGACCGAAGCACTGGCCAGGCACAGCGCGCCGAGCAGCCAGCGGAGGGAAGACCTCATTGGCGGGAATCCTTGCAGCCAAGTGAAGCAACATCATAGCGGCACGCTGCGGTGTGCCGGCGGGGAACGGTCGTTTCAGGCAGCCTGCAGCAGGCGCAGACCGAACGCCGGCGCGCTGGCGGTCCAGCCGGCACACACGCGCAACCCGGCCCGGGCGGCCAGTGCCGCGAACGAGGCCTCGGTGTACTTGTGGCTGTATTCCACGGTCATCGCTTCGCCTTCGGCGAAATCGAACGTGCGGCCGGCCACCTCAACCCGCTGCGCACGGGTACTGACCAGATCGGTTTCGATGCGCAGCCGTTCCACGCTGTAACGCGCGCGATGCTGGAAGCCGTCGAGATCGAAGGTGCTGCCGATCTCGCGGTTGAGCCGGGCGAGCAGGTTCATGGTGAAGGCGGCCGTGACACCGGCGGCGTCGTTGTAGGCCGCTTCGATCAACGCGGGGTCCTTGTGCAGGTCGATGCCGATCAGGGCCAGCCCCTGCGTGCCCATGGTCTGGCGCATCGCCTGCAGCAGCGCGACCGCGTCGGGTTCGGCGAAGTTGCCCAGCGTGGACCCCGGGAAGAACAGCAGCCGGCGTGCGGGTTCGCGCTGCGGCTCGGGCAGCTGCACCGGGCGGGTGAAGTCGGCGCAGACCGGCAGCATTTCGATGTCCGGCAGGGCCACGGCCAGCCGCGCGATGCTGGCCAGCAGGGCGGCGCGCGAGATTTCGATGGGCGTGTAGGCCACCGGGTCGGCGAGCGCGTGCAGCAGCAATTCGGTCTTGCGGCCGCTGCCGCTGCCCAGTTCGACCACGTGCAGGCGCGGGCCGACCACGCCGGCGATGTCGGCGGCGCAGTCCTGCAGCAGCTGCAGTTCGGTGCGCGTGGGGTAGTACTCGGGCTGGCGGGTGATCTGCTCGAACAGCGCCGAGCCGCGGGCGTCGTAGAAGTACTTGGAGGGCAGCTGCCGGGGCCGGGTGGACAGGCCCTGCAGGATGTCGGCGGTGATCCGGGCGCGATCGGGCTGCAGGTCGGTGAGCGCCTCGAGCGCGTCGGTGACGGTGCTCATGCCGGGTCCCGCGCCAGGCGCACGCCGGAGAACTGCCAGCGCGCCGAGGGCGCGAAGAAGTTGCGGTAGCTGGCGCGTACGTGCGCGTCGGGGGTGGCGCAGCTGCCGCCACGCAGGATCCATTGGCCGTTCATGAATTTACCGTTGTACTCGCCGAGGTTGCCGGCGAAGGGGCGAAAGCCCGGATAGGCACCGTAGGCGCTGCTGGTCCATTCCCAGACATCGCCGAACAGCTGCAGGAGGGCGTGGTCGCCTGCCGGGGCGCCGCGCGGGTGGAGGTGGTCGGCGTCGGCGAAGTGGCCGTGGGACGGGACGCCGGCGGCGGCCGCTTCCCATTCGAACTCGGTGGGCAGCCGCGCGCCCTGCCAGCGGGCGTAGGCGTCGGCTTCGAAATAGCTGAGGTGGCAGACCGGTGCATGCGGGTCCAGCGGGCGCCAGCCGCCCAGGGTGAACTCGCGCTCCAGCGCGTCATCCCAGTACAGCGGGTGCTGCCAGCCTTCGGCCTGGCACAGCGCCCAGCCCTCGCTCATCCACAGGCCCACCTCGGCATAGCCGCCGGCCGCGATGAACTGCCGGTACTCGGCATTGCTGACCGGGCGGTTGGCCAGGGCATGGGCCGGGACCAGAACGCGATGCACGGGCGATTCGTTGTCATAGGCGAACGCGGCATGGGCGGGCCAGGCGGGCGCACCGATCTCGACGATCTGCTCGGGGCTGTCCTGCCAACGCAGCGGCGTGGCGGTGGCCTGCGCGTGGGCGAGGTCGTCGCGGTACGCCGGCTGCAACGGGTTGCACCACAGCGCGTGCTTGATGTCGGTGAGCAGCAGCTCCTGGTGCTGCTGCTCGTGATGCAGGCCCAGCAGCAGCTGGTGGCAGGCCTGCGGCGCGAGCGCGTCGGCCTGCAGCAGGGCGATCACCTGCGCATCGACCCGGGCACGGTAGTGCAGCACCTGCTCCAGCGAGGGACGCGAGAGCAACCCGCGCTGCGGACGCGCGTGCGCCGGACCGATGCTCTGGTAGTAGCTGTTGAACAGATAATGCCACTCGGCATTGAACGGGACGTGGCCGGGCTGGCTGGCCAGCACGAAGCGTTCGAAAAACCAGGTGGTATGGGCCAGGTGCCATTTGCTGGGGCTGGCGTCGGGCATGCTCTGCACCATCGCATCCTCGGCGCTCAGCGGTGCCGCCAGCGCAACGCTGCGCGCGCGGATGCCGGCGTAACGCGCCGCAAGTGCAGCGGCAGGGGATGTGGCGGCGGGCGGTGGCGAGGCGACGGCGGTGTTCATCGCGGTCAGGATCGACCAGCGCTGGTGAGCGGGACGTCATGGGAAGGCTCACGTGGCGTGACACGCTCAAGTTGAATACGCAGCGGCCGCTACCGGGAAGACCATTGCCTGCGTGGCCCGGTTTGCACCTGCAGCCCTGGCGCGCCGGCCTGCTTTCGTGGAACCGTTCTTGCCCAGTCACCCGCTACGCCAGCCCGGCCATTACCTGTTCCTGTTGCCTGCCCTGCTGGTAGGCGTCGGGGTGTGGTCGGCCACGCCGGCCGACGAGGTGGGCAGTGCGATGCACCGCATCCTGCCGCTGGTGCTGACCTGCCTGGGCACCGGCCTGGGCCTGGTCTACAACCGCGTGCGTGCGGTGTGCCTGCTGCTGGCGATCGCGCTGGCCTTTGCCGTGCTGCACGGGCTGGTGGGCAGCTTCCTCAATACCGGCGCGGTCGGTGCGCTGACGCCGCTGGTGTTCCATGCGGTGTCGCTGTGGCTGCCGCTGCTGTTTGCGTTGCACGGGCTGTGGCCCGAGCGCGGCAGGATGCGCCAGGACCTGCTGCTGCGCGGCATCGTCAGTGGCGTGGCCGTGGGCGTCTTCGCGCTGCTGGCGGCGCAGGGCCCGCAGGGCATGCACGACCTGCTGTCGAACCATCACTGGCCCTGGTTGCCGACCGGCTGGAGCCGCCTGGCCCAGGTGCCGACGGTCGCCTTCGTGGTGGCCCTGCTTGGGTTGGCGGTGCAGGCGCTGCGTCAACCACGCCCGCTGCATACGGCGATGCTGGTGGCCCTGCTGGTGGTCTGGGCGATGCTGCCGCGGGTGTTCCTGTCGCCCGCCCTGCTACCGGCGTTGGCCAGCACGGCCTTGCTGCTGCTGGTGTCGGCGATGCTGCAGGAGTCCTTCCACATGGCCTATCGCGATGAACTCACCGGCCTGCCCGGGCGGCGGGCGCTGAACGAGTGCCTGCAGCGGGTGGGCGCCACCTACACGATCGCGATGGTGGACGTGGACCACTTCAAGCGCTTCAACGATACCCATGGCCACGACAACGGCGATGACGTGCTGAAGCTGGTGGCCGCGCGACTGGCCGGCGTGGGCGGTGGCGGGCGGGCGTTCCGCTACGGTGGCGAAGAGTTCGCGCTGGTGTTCCTGGACCGCCCTGCCCCGGCGTGCGTGGACGCGGTGGAAGCGGTCAGGGCCACTGTGGAAGGTACGCGCCTGCAGCTGCGCGACCGCGCCGCGCGGGTCCGCGACGATGCGGTCGGACGCTTGCAGCGCGGCCGCGGCGGCGCCGGCACGGTGGTGCAGGTGACGGTGAGCATCGGCATGGCCGACAGCCGGGTGGGCGACAGCCCGCAGGCGGTGCTGAAGGCGGCCGACCAGGCGCTGTACGCGGCCAAGGACGCGGGGCGCAACTGCGTACGCGCGCACGGGCAGCAACGGCCGGTGGCGGTGCGCAGCCGCGAGGCGGCTCAGGGCAGCGCGTCGAGGTAGAACCAGCGGCCGTCTTCGCGGACGAAGCGGCTGTGTTCCAACATTTTGACCGCACTGCCGCCGCCCACCTTGTAGCGGGCGGTGAACTTGACCTGGGCGTGGTCCGGGTCGGGGGTGGTGTGCGTGTGGATTGTGAGGCCCAGCCAGCGGGTGCGCTGGGCGTGCGCTTCGTCCAGCGACAGTTCTTCCGGGCGCGTGGACGGATGCCAGCTGGCCAGCAGGTAGTCCGGCAGCTGCTTTACGTAGGCGCTGTAGCGCGAACGCATCAGGGCTTCGGCATCGGGTGCGGCGGCGCCTGCGTGGTAGAGGCCGCAGCAGGCGGTGTAGGCCAGCGGGCGGCCGCAGGGACAGGGGTCGGGTGTGGTCATGGCGGTATTGTCGCGCGTTTGGGTGGGTGCGCCGTGGGGGTTGGGGCGGTGGATTCACCGTGGGTGCCGACCGTTGGTCGGTACGTGCGCGCGGCGGTGGACGGCAGCCGACCAACGGTCGGCTCTAGGTGGTGTCGGGGCGGTCGGTAAGGCAGCCGACCAACGGTCGGCTCTACCCGGTGTGGGGGGGCGGGCGTATGCTTGCGCGCCTTGTGTCGCGAAGTTGCTGCCGTGCTCGAGCTGGTTCCCCCTGAGCTGTTGTGGTTGGTGGCGATCGCCTTCATCGCCGGTCTGGTCGATGCCGCGGTCGGTGGCGGTGGGCTGGTGCAGTTGCCGGGTCTGTTCACGGTGCTGCCGCAGCACACGCCGGCGATGCTGTTTGGCACCAACAAGTTCAGTTCGATGTTCGGGACCGGTGCGGCCGCGTGGCGCTATGCGCGCAATGTGCGCTTCCCGTGGCGGCCGGTGCTGTTCGCGGCGGGCACGGCGTTCGTGTTTTCCTTCGCCGGGGCCACGGCGGTAAGCCTGTTGCCCAAGGACGCGGTGCGCCCGCTGGTGCTGGTGCTGCTGGTGGCGATGCTGGGCTACACGTTGTGGAAGAAGGACTTCGGCGCCCTGCACCGGCCGCGCGAGATCGGCCGCAAGGAGCTGGGCACGGCGCTGGCGATCGGGGCGGTGATCGGCTTCTACGACGGCTTCTTCGGCCCGGGCACCGGCAGTTTCCTGATCTTCCTGTTCGTCCGCTTCTTCGGGCTGGACTTCCTGCGCGCCTCGGCGGCGTCGAAGGTGGTGAACCTGGCCACCAACGTGGCGGCGATCTCGTTCTTCGTGCCGACCGGCAACATCCTGTGGCTGTTCGCCCTGCCGATGGCCGCAGCCAACATCATCGGCTCGGTGGTGGGCACGCGGCTGGCACTGCGTGGCGGCACGCCGTTCATCCGCAAGCTGTTCGTGGGCCTGGTGGTGGTGCTGATCGCGCGGATGGGGTGGGATACGTTCGGCGGGTGACGCGTGGCGTTGGGGGGTTCGCGTAGAGCGGGGCTCTGCCCCGCTGGTGTTGGTGCGGACGTGGTCCGGGAGCAGCCGACCAACGGTCGGCTCTACCAGGGGTGCGCGCAGCCGACCAACGGTCGGCTCTACCGGGGTGCGCTTAGGCGTCCTGCTGGCGGCTGCGTTCGGGCAGCTTCAGGCGCTTGGCCTCTTCGTCGTACTCGATCAGCAGTACGCCGGAGTCGTGGCGGCCGCTGATTTCGACGAAGCAGGCGCCGCCGATGAACGGCTCGAGCGTCATCACCGACTTCAACGGCGTGGCCACCACCATCTGGAAGCCGAAGTTCTCGAAGATGTTCATCGCCAGCGCGGTGAACTCGTTGTCGGCCTTGTCGAACGCTTCGTCCAGCACCACGGCGGCATAGCTGGGCAGCTGGCTTTCGGCGCCGCCCAGCTGGTAGCGCAGCGCCGCGGCCAGGCAGGTGGTGGCCAGCTTCTGCCGCTGGCCGCCGGACTTGCCGGCGCCACTGCGGTAGATCTCCACCTGCTGGCGGGTGGCCGCATCCAGCTCGACGCCGATGAACTCCACATGCAGGCGCACGTCGAGCACGTTCTCGCGCCAGCGCCGGTCCTCGCCTTCCTGCGAGCCCAGCCGCTTGACCAGCTCGCGCAACACGGCGAACTGCGCCTCGGCCACGTCGCGTTCTTCGGTCTGGTGGTGCGACAGCACTTCACGCAGCTGCTGGTGGAACTCCAGGACCTCCGGCAGACGCCGGTCGCTGAGCTCGATGGTGAGCAGGGTGCCGCGATTGAACGGTACCTGCTCCAGCGAGGCGTTGACCTCGTCCAGGCGCTGGCCGATCGACTTGCGGGCCTCGGCGCTGTGCCGCTGCAGGGCCAGCAGGTTGTTCTTGCTCTGGTTCTGCAGCAGGTCGAAGAAGCGCTCTTCGTGCTGCGGCAGGCCATCGCGTTCCAGGCGCTGCAGGCGGGCCAGGAAATCGTCGGCCGAGGCGACCGACGCGGTGAAGTCGCCGGATTCCTCCGGCCATGCCTGGGCGAAGCGCCGGAAACAGGCCACCAGCTGCGTCTCGACACGGTGGACGTCGTGCTGTGAGGCGGCGAGGCTTTCGTTGATGCCCTTGCTGATCTCGCGCATGTGCGCTTCCAGCGTTTCCAGGCTCAGCCCACCCAGCGCGTCCAGGCGGCGCTGCAGCCCGGCTTCCTGGGTCGCCCCGAGTGCCGGCAGTACCAGGGCGCGGCTGCGCTGGCGCTGGGCGTCGAGCTTGTCGCGTTCGCGGGCGTGCTGGGCAAGTTCGACGCGGGTGTCTTCGTAGGTGCGGCGGGCCTGCGCGATGTCCGCGCGGGCCTGGTCGATCTGCTGGGCCAGGCGGGCCAGGTCGGCGTTGCCTTCCTTCAGCTCGTGCAGCGAAGCGGCAATGTCGTCCAGGCGCTGGGTCGCGGTTGCGACATCCACTTCCTCCCACACGAAGTTGACCAGCTGGTTGCAGGCCAGGCGACGGTCGTTGTCGCGGTCGCGCTGGCTGCGCAGCCGGACAACGTCTTCGTCGCACGCGGCGATGCGTTGCGCCAGTTCCTGCGCTTCCTTGCGGAACAGCGCCAGCTTTTCGGTGTTGCTGAAGCCCAGCAGCCAACGGCGACGGTCGCTGATGGAATTGCGGTCGTCCTTCTCGAAGCGGTCGCCGGGGTGCTTGACCTGGCCTTCGCGGGAGATGCCGCGATCGACATCGCGCAGCTGCTTGGCCTCCACGCACTCGTAGTCGTAGCGCTTGCCCAGCTCGCGGCGCAGCCACGGTTCGAACACGCTGTCGCGGAACTCCAGCTTGTGCAGCAACGAACGCGCGGAGGGTTCGCGGGCGATGGCATCGTCATTGCGGCGCACGCGGTAGTAGGTCAACCGCATGCCAAGGTGGGTGCGATTCACCCACGCGTTGACCTCGTTGTAGTGCTTGTCTTCCACCAGCAGCGACTGCGCGAAACCAAACAGCACGCGCTCGATCGCGCCCTGCCACGCGCCCTGCTCCTGGCGGACCTGGATCAGTTCGCCCACGAACGGCAGCGCCGCTTCGGGCACGCCGGTTTCTTCGGCCAAGCGGCTGCGCAGTTTCTGCAGCGGCGCGGGAATGCTCGACGGGTTGCGCTCCATCGCCTCCAGTTCGGCGCGGACATCGCCGAAACGGCGCGTATCGTCCTGCTTGCCGGCCAGGCGTTCGGTGATGGCATCGTCCAGCGCGGCCGCGGCCTGCTGGCGATTGTCCAGCTCGCCCTGGGCGCGGGCGATCAGCTGGGCGAAGCCGTGCGCATCATCGGGCACCGTCTCCTGCAGCTTCTCTGCCGCCTGCCGGGCCTGGTCATGCTTGGCCTGGCGGCGGTCGCGCTCGGCCTGGGCACGGCCTTGCTCGCGTTCCAGTTCTTCGATGCGCTCGCCGCCCTGCTGGCGCCGCTGCAGCTCCAGCCCGGCCAGGTGTTCTTCGTGGTTGCCCAGCGTCTGGCGGCGCTGGGTTTCTTCGCCCAGCAGCCCGCGGTGGCGCACGTCGATGTCGTGCAGGCGCTTTTCCAGCAGCTGCTGCAGGCGCGATTCGCGGAAGCTGTCCAGCCCGAGCTTCAGGGTTTCCTCATCGGCGCGCTGCAGGTTCATCGCCTTCAGCTCGGCGTGCAGCGCACGCGCGGGCAGCAGGGTTTCCACCTGGCGGCGGGCGGTAACCACCGACTTATGGGCGCCATCGAGTTCGGCGAAGTCGCTGACCAGCCGTTCGGAGGCGTCGAACGTCTTGGGCGTGTCCAGCATGAAGTCGCGCAGGAAGACGTTGAGGTCGCCCAGGTTCTTGGCCGACTGCGTCTTGTGCAGCAGGCGCAGCGCCATTTCATTGTCGATGCCCAGCAGGTGCCGGAAGCGCTCGGCGTAGCCGACGAAGCTGTCGAAGTGATGCACGTCGCCCAGGCGCTGCTTGAGCTTGCGCAGGTCCAGGTCGAAGCCGCCCAGGTCCTTGGCGATGTCGAACGGCCGCTCGGCGATCAGGTAGTGCTTGCGCACGTCAGCGGCGGCCGCGCCGTTGCCGGCGATCCAGAACAGGCGCACCAGGCTGACCACGCGGCCATCGCCGGCCCGGTACTCCAGCACCAGCGCGGTCCAGGTGGCACCCTTGCGCAGGTACTGGGTGGCGATTTCACCGGTGCCCCGGTCCTGCTGGTCGGCCCACGCGCCGCGCACGTAGGACACCAGGTTGCGGTCGCGGCCACTGCGTTCGGCTTCGCGCGCGGCGGCGTTGAAGTCGACGATCGACGGCGGTACCAGCATGGCCGACATGGCATCGAGCAGGGTCGACTTGCCCGAGCCCGAGCGGCCCACGAACAGGAAGCCGCGCTCTGCGATCGGCACTTCGGTCAGGCCGTTGAAGGTGCCCCAGTTGTGCACCTGCAGGCGGCGCATACGGAACTGCTGCAGCCGCGGATCGGGCAGCCCGTCGTTGAACAGGGCGGGGGTGTGCTTGGAAATGGCCATGCGTTATCGGTGGTCCGTTCAGGCTTTTGCTGCGGGGGTGTCGCGCAACTGGCGGTACACGTTGGACAGCGCGGAGACGTCTTCGGCGGAGAACAGCAGCTTCAATGCCGGCGACACTTCGTGGCGGTCGTCCTGGCCGGCAAGGCGGGTCAGGATGTGGTTTTCCTTCATCTTCTGCACCGCCGCGGCCACGCGACGATTGAAGCCGGCGCGGTCGGTGGAGAGATTCTTTTCGTAGATGGCCAGGGCCTCGGCCATCTCGGTGTCGGCCACCACCGCGCGGTTGCCGCGCGCATCGGCCTCGGCCAGCTGCTGGCGCAGGTACAGCAGCAGCACCGAGTCGATGAAGGTCAACGGCGAGCTGCGCAGAAGCACCGGCGCGTCGATGTCTTCGGTGTCGGCCTGGCGGGTGAAGGCCACGCCGCTGTCGCGGTCCAGCACCAGTTCCAGGAACAGGTCGGCCAGCGCCGAGCGGATGGCCGCCTCGCTGCGGATCAGGGCCGGCCACAGCTTGGCGTGGCGCAGCTGGTCGATGCTGGGGCCGATCAGCAGCTGGCACAGCGCGCGGCGCCCATCCAGCGGCAGCCGCCCGGTGTCACCCAGGTAGAACACGTCATTGCTCCGCCGCGGCAGCGGCGTTACCACCACCGGTTCGGCGTCGTGATCGTCTGCGGCGCCATCGGTGGGCGCGACGTCATGGGAATCTTCATGCCAGTTCATGGCGTTTCTCCTGGGTGAACCAAACCAGCGGGATGCGGGCGCGTCGCCACTGTCCATCGCCGCCACGCCAATGGGCGGTTTCCTGTTCGCCGTCCACCACGGTGCCGTGGCGGGTGCCCAGCGACAGGTAGCCGATCACGCTGCCCAACCCCTGCGGCGCTTCGCGCTGCGACAGGGCCTGGGCGATGCTCAGTTTCGGTTGCGCGCCCAGCAGTTCGTGCAGGTCGCGGCGCAGGGTGCGGAAGTCGATTTCCGACGACGCCACCAGGTCGCCGACGCTTTCCAGGCTGATGCTGGCCGCGTCGTTGCGCTGCACGCTGCCGTCCACCTGCGCGCTGCGCGGGTCGTGCAGCTTCCACTGCGACCACGAGCGCAGGCGGCTGGTGGTGAGCTGCAGATCGCGGCCGATCGGGCGCTGGGCGGAGAATTCGTCGCGCAGCGCCAGCGCTTCGGACTGGGCCTGCTTGAGCAGCTGGTTGAGCCGGCGCTGTTCCAGGTAGCCACGGCTCTGCACGAACCCGCGCAGGCTGCGCGCGAAGTGCTGCAGCACGTCGTGGACCTGGCCGCCGCGGTCGAGCATGGTGCCGGTGAAGCCGCGCAGGAAGGCGCGCTCGTTGCGGTCCAGCTTGCGCGCGAAGCCACGTGCCAGCACGGCCTCCAGCGCGGCGTCGAGCTGGGCGCTCTGCTCGGCATCATTGAGCAGGCGCCAGAACGCCTGGAAGCTGCGCCCAGCATCGCTGTCGCCGATCACATCCACGCCCTCGAACAACCGGGAGAGCACGTCGCCGCGCTCGCTTTCGTCGTCGATGATGCGTTCGCGGAATTCACGGTTGAGGCGCTCGAAGTCGTCGCGCACGCGGCGGAAGTCTTCGGTGAGGTCGTCGGCCAGGCCGATGATCTGGCGCGCACGTTCCAGCGCACGCTTGCCATCCAGCGCCACCACCCGGCCCTCGCCCACCCGCGCGATCTCGGCATCGATGCGGTCGCGTTCGTCGCGCAGTGCCGACAGCCGCGCATCCGGGTTGGATTCGGTCTGCGCAGCCAGCTGCGAGAGCTGCTCGATCACCAGCGCCAGGCGGCTTTCGGTAGCGGCCACGCGACTCTGCTCCAGGCTGTCGGCGAACCGGATGGCCTGCAGCGCCTGGGTGGACAGCTCGTACTGCTCCTGGTCGGCGCCGTCGGGCAGGCGCCGCTCCAGCCAGCCCTGGGCCAGCCAGTGGGCGATGTAGGCCTGGGCGGTGCGCGGCAGCTCACGCGAGAGTTCCTCGCCGTTGAGCTGGTCCAGCGCGCGCTGCAGGCGTTCATGCAGGGCGGCAGCCGGCAGCGTGCGCTCGCCATCCATCAGCAGGCTCTGCAGCAGGCCGATGATTTCCGGAGCGTTGGCCGCGGCCAGCAGCTTCCACTGGGGCTGTTCGCGCAGGGTGCGGTAACGGGTGATGCGTTCGCGGTGCTTCATGCAGCCAGGACATCCGGAAGAACACCGCGCGGCCGGACGCCGCGCAGCAGGAAGGGAACCGGCCCGGCACGATGGTGCCGGGCGCGCGGCAGGTTCAGCGCTTGCCGCCCACTTCGATGAAGCGCAGGAACTCGGCGCGGGTGCGGGCGTCCTCGCGGAAGCTACCCAGCATCTTGGAGGTGACCATGCTGACGCCGCGCTTGTGGATGCCGCGGGTGGTCATGCACTCGTGCGCACCTTCCACCACCACGCCCACGCCCACCGGCTGCAGCACGTCCTGGATGCACTGGGCGATCTGCGCGGTCATCTTTTCCTGCACCTGGAAGCGGCGTGCGTAGGCTTCGACCACGCGGGCCAGCTTGCTGATGCCCACCACCTTGCCGGCCGGCAGGTAGCCCACGTGCACGCGGCCGATGATCGGGGCCATGTGGTGCTCGCAGTGGCTTTCGTACTCGATGTCGCGCAGCACGATCAGTTCGTCGTAGCCGGCCACTTCCTCGAAGGTGCGCTCCATGTAGGCGCGCGGGTCGTCGCGGTAGCCGCTGAACCAGTCGCCGTAGGCTTCGGCCACGCGCCGCGGGGTATCCAGCAGGCCTTCGCGGGTGGGGTCTTCACCGGCCCAGCGCAGCAGGGTGCGCACGGCCGATTCGGCATCGGCCTGGGTGACCGGGGTGGCGTCGTTGTCTTTCTTGCTCATTACATACAGCACCCGAAGGGGGGCGAGCATCGTACCCGACAGAGCCCTCGGGCGTCCCACGCCACCGGCCCGGTACGCGCCCCGGCGGGCCCGGCGTTGGGCCGCGGTTGGGCTGGGGGGTATTGATAGGATGGAAATTAGTAGTATCCTATCGATCTGCCATGAAACGTACCCTCGACGAACGTACCCAGCTGCAGATGCAGCTCAGCTCCGGCCTGCTTTACGCAGGGCGGCAGTGGCAGCGCCTGGCCGACCAGGCCTTGGGCAGCTACGGCATTTCCGCGGCGTGCACCATGCCGCTGCTGATGATCGGGCGCGCCGGCGGGGGTATCCGCCAGGTGACCCTGGCCCAGCAGCTGGGCATGGAAGGTCCGTCCCTGGTGCGCCTGCTGGACAAGCTCTCGGCCAGCGACCTGGTCCGCCGCGAGTGCGATGCCAGCGACCGCCGCGCCAACCTGCTGTGGCTCACCGACAAGGGCGAGGCCCTGGTGAGCCAGCTGGAGACCCAGCTGATCGGGCTGCGCCAGGACGTGTTCGGTGAGCTGTCCGTGGACGAACTGCGCACCGTGCTGAAGCTCTGGCAGCTGCTGGCCGATGCGGCCGACCGCGTGACGTAAGCGTTGCCCCGTTGTACCGCCCGGTGTCGTGCTGCGACGGCATGACGTACGACGACCAACGGTCGTCGCCTACCTTTCTCCAGTGAACCCTTTGCCTCGATGTACGGTGAATTCAGTCTCTATGGTGTGTTCGTCCCGACCCTGCTCGGGCTGATGCTGCTGGCCTACCTGCTCAAGAGCGGGCTGCGCCTGGTCCTGCAGCGCACCGGCGCCTACCGCCACATCTGGCACCCCGCCCTGTTCAACCTGGCCGTGTACGTGATCGTGCTCGGCGGGTTGTTTTCCCTGATGCGTTGGATGCAATCGTGAACAAGATCCTCAAGCAGACATTCCCGGTCGTGTTGACCGTCGTGGCGGTGCTCGCCGCCGTGCTGGTGCTGCGCCACCTGTGGGCGTACTACATGGACGAGCCGTGGACGCGCGATGCGCACGTCAGCGCCGACGTGGTGCAGGTGGCGCCGGACGTGTCCGGGCTGGTGGAGGCGGTGAAGGTGGCCGACAACCAGCCGGTCACGCGCGGGCAGGTGCTGTTCGTGGTGGACCGCGCCCGTTACCAGATCGCGCTCGAGCAGGCCCAGGCCGCACTGGGCGAACGCCGCGCCACGCTGGAGCAGCTGCGCCGCGAAATCGCCCGCGACCGCAGCCTGTCCGACCTGGTGGCCGCCGAGGACGCCGAAGTGCGCCGGGCCAAGCTGCAGGCCGCGCAGGCCTCGATGGCCACCGCGCAGGCTGCCGTGGACCTGGCCAAGCTCAACCTGGCCCGCACCGAAGTGCGCAGCCCCAGCGATGGCCACGTCAACGACCGCACCGTGCGCGTCGGCGACTACGTCACGGCCGGGCGCCCGGTCATCGCGGTGCTCGATACCGGCTCGTTCCGGGTCGATGGCTATTTCGAGGAAACCCGCCTGCGCGGCGTGCATGCCGGGCAGAAGGTGGACATCCGCCTGATGGGCGAGGCGCAGCCGCTGCAGGGCCACGTGCAGAGCATCGCCGCCGGCATCGAGGACCGCTACCGCAGCGAAGGCAGCAGCCTGCTGCCCAACGTGACCCCGGCCTTCGACTGGGTGCGGTTGGCCCAGCGCATCCCGGTGCGCATCCATATCGACCACCTCCCGGCCGGCGTGAACCTGATTGCCGGGCGCACCGCCACCGTCACCATCCAGCCCGATGCGGCCCAGCCGACGCCGGCACGACCGGCACAGGCGGCGTTGTGAGCCGCCCTGCCCTGCACCGCATCGCACTGGGGCTGGCGCTGACCACGCTGGCGGCGTGCACGACCGTGGGCCCGGACTACGCCGTGCCTGCAGGGTCGGCGTTCCAGCGGCCGGAGGCCAATGCCGCCTTCATCGACACCGGCAACCCGCAGGTGGCCGCCGGCGCCGAACTGCCCGCGCGCTGGTGGGAGCTGTACCAGGACGACACCCTCAACGCTCTGGTGCAGCAGGCGCTGCGCGACAACGTGGAACTGAAGGTGGCCGATGCCAACCTGCGCCGCGCCGCCGCGGTCTACGAACAGGCGCTGGACGCCGGTGGCTTCGAGTACGAGGCCGACGCCGGGGTGAGCCGCGCGCAGCTGTCGGCCGAGTCGTTCCTGCTTGAACACGAACTGCCGCCGATCAACCTGGCCGACGGCAAGTTCGCGGTGTCCTACCAGTTCGACCTGTTCGGCAAGCTCAAGCGCGCCTCCGAGGCCGCGCACGCCGACGAACAAAGCGTGGCCGCTGCGCTCGACCTGGCCCGCGTGTCGCTGGTGGCCCAGGTGGCCGGCAGCTACGTGGAGATCTGCCACGCCAACCATGAGCTGCACGTGGCCGAACACTCGCTGCAGCTGCAGCAGCGCAGCCGCGAGGTGACCCAGCGGTTGATCAACGCCGGCCGTGGCACCCCGCCGGAGCTGGCCCGCGCCAACGCCCAGGTGGCGATGCTGCAGGCCGCGCTGCCGCCGCTGCATGCGCACCGCCAGGCCGCCGAATACCAGCTGGCCGCCCTGCTCGGCCGCACGCCGGGGCACCTGCCCGACGGCGTGGCCGACTGCAGCCAGGCGCCGACCCTGGCCCAGCCGCTGCCGGTGGGCGATGGCCGTGCGCTGCTGGCACGCCGCCCGGACGTGCGCCAAGCCGAACGCCGGCTGGCCGCCGCCACCGCGCGCATCGGCGTGGCCACCGCCGAGCTGTACCCGGACATCCGCCTGGGGGCGTCGGTCGGCGCGGCCGGCCTGCTTGAGGATTTCGGCCAGCCGCTGACCCAGCAGTGGTCGATCGGCCCGCTGATCTCCTGGACGCTGCCGTCCTCGGGCACGCATGCGCGCATCCACGCCACCGAGGCCGGGGCCGACGCGGCGCTGGCCGAGTTCGACCACAGCGTGCTGCAGGCGCTGCGCGAAACCCAGACCGCGCTGAGCCGCTATGCGCAGGACCTGCAGCGGTTGCAGTCGCTGCAGCTGGCCCAGCAGCAGGCCGCGCTGGCGGCCAGCCAGAACCGCCGCCTGTACCAGGGCGGGCGCACCCCGTACCTGTCCAGCCTGGATGCCGACCGCACGCTGGTGTCGGCCGATGCCACCCTGGCCGACGCGCAGGCGCAGGTATCGCGCGACCAGATCCAGCTGTTCCTGGCGCTCGGCGGCGGCTGGAATGCCGACGCCGTGGCCCCGCGCACGGCCACGAGGTAACCCCATGTTGCTGCTGGACCGCCAGGCGTGGCTGTTTTCGGTCAAGACCTTCCTGGCCGCACTGGCCGCGCTGTACATCGGCCTGGCCGGCAACCTGTCGCGCCCGTACTGGGCGATGGCCACCGTGTACATCGTGACCCAGCCAATGCTGGGCCCCACCCGCGCCAAGGGCGTGTACCGCATCCTGGGCACGATCATCGCCGGGGCGGCCACGCTGTGGATGCTGCCGCACCTGGTGGAAACCCCGTTCCTGCTCAGCGCGGCGATGTCGCTGTGGTTGTCGGCCTGCCTGTTCATCGCCCTGCTCAACCGTGGCCCGCGCGGCTACGCGTTCCTGCTGGCCGGTTACACCACCGCGTTCATCGGCTTCCCGGCGGTGACCTCGCCGGACACCATCTTCGATACGGTGGTGGCACGCAGCGAGGAGATCATCCTGGGCACGGTGGTGGCGGTGCTGTTCGCCTCGCTGTTCTTCCCGACCTCGGTGCAGCCGATGCTGCGTGCGCGGATCGGCAACTGGATGGGCGATGCGGCGCAGTGGTGCCGGCAGATCCTGCTGCGTGGCCAGGCGCACGCCCCGCGCAACCGGCTGGCGGCCGACCTGGTGCAGTTCGAGGCACTGATCGAATTCCTGCGCCGCGACGACCCGCGCCATGCCGGTGCGGCGGTGTCGATGCAGCGGCTGCGCGAACGCATGCTGCTGATGCTGCCGGTGCTGTCGTCCATTGCTGACCGGCTGGGCGCCCTGCGCGCGGGCGGACGCGCGCTGCCGCCCGGGCTGGAACCGCTGGTGGCCGACATTGCCGCGTGGCTGGACACGCCCGGCCGCTCCACGGCTACTGAATACGCCGCACTGCGCGCGCGCATCCTGGCGCTTAAGCCGGCCGTGGATGGCGAGCTGGACCACCTGCTGCTGGTGACGCTGCTGCTGCGGCTGGAAGAGCTGGTGGACCTGTGGCAGGACTGCACCACCCTGCAGGCGGCGATCGAGGACGGCGACGCGCCGCGCGATACCGCCCACTACCGGATCCGCACCACGCGCAGCGCCGATGCCCGCCACGTGGATTACGGCATGGCGCTGTTCTCGGCGGCCAGCGCCGGGGTGGCGCTGATGACGTACTGCGCGCTGTGGATCACGCTCGGCTGGGAAGGCGGTGGCAACGGCGCGATGATGGCCGCGGTGGCCGCCGCGTTCTTCGCCGCGCAGGACGATCCGGCGCCGAGCATGCTGTCCTTCCTGCTGTGGGCCATCGTGGCCAGCGTGGTGGCCGGCGTGTACCTGTTCGGCGTGTTCCCCGCCGTGCACGACTTCGGCAGCCTGGCGCTGGTGCTGGCGGTGGTGTTCCTGCCGGTGGGACTGCTGCTGCACACGCCGAAGAACGCGTTGATCGGGCTGCCGCTGATGGTCAACCTGGTGGCGCTGCTGAACGTGCAGAACACCTACAACGCCAACATCCAGAGCTTCATCAATTCCTCGGTGGCGATGTTCATCGGAATCGGGTTTGCGGTGGTGATGACCCGGCTGTTCCGCTCGGTGGGCGCCGAATGGACCGCGCGCCGGCTGGTCCGCCAAGGCTGGACCACGCTGGCCGACGCCGCGCAGGGCCGTGGCCAGCAGGACCGCCAGCAGTTCGCCGCGCGCATGCTGGACCTGCTGGGCCTGCTGGCGCCGCGGCTGGCGGCCACCCCCGAAGGCAGCGACATCGCCTCGGTGGACATGCTCACCGAAGCGCGCATCGGGCTGAACATCCTGCAGCTGCGGCGCGCCCGGCATGGGCTGCCGCCGACCAGCGTGGCGGCGATCGAGGCGATCCTGGACGAGGTGGCCGCGCACTACCGCGCGCAGGTGGCCCAGCGCCGGCCGCTGCCGGCCCCGGCCGGGTTGCAGGCCAAGCTGGAGGCCTCGCTGCGGCGGGTGCAGACCGTGGACGCCGGCAAGGCCCGCGATGAGGCGCTGATGGGCGTGATGGGACTGCGTTTTGCGCTGTTCCCGGACGCGCCGGTGGTGGACAGCCCCGCTGCCGCACAGCCCGGCCTGCCCGCGCCGCGCTGAACCGGCCGGGTGCGGGCGCGCCAGCCCGCGCCGATCAACGCTATCCTGACCCCTGCATTTCTGCATTGAAAAAGGTGATCCTGGATGAGTTACGACATGATGGTGTTCGACCCGGCCGTGGCCCCGCGCGATGCGGCGGCCTTCCTGGAGTGGTACGACGCGCAGACCGAGTGGAGCGAGAAGCACGAGTACGATGACCCGGCCGTGTCGGTGCCGGCGCTGCAGGCCTGGTTCGCCGCCATCGTCGAGCACTTCCCGCCGATGAACGGCCCGCTGGCCGATGACGAAGATGACCGTCCCGAAGTGACCGACTACAGCGTCGGCCAGCACGTGATCTATGCCTCGTTCGCCGATTCGGTGGCCGAGAACGCGCATGGCCTGGTGCAGGTACTGGCCAATGCCCACCAGGTGGGCTTCTTCGACGCCAGCGGCGACGGCGCCATCGTGTTCCCCGACGGCACCGTGGTAGTTCCCGAGTAAGCCCGGCGCGGCGCTAGAACAGCTGGCCCTGGGCCGGCGTCGGCGCCTGCACCGCAGGTTCGGCCACGGCTGCATCACCGGATGCAGCCGTGTTGCCCGCCAGCCGCGTCGCCAGCCCGGACACGCGGCTGGCATGCCGCTTCAATGCGGCTTCCAGTACCGGCGCGCTGCCCAGCACATGCAGTGACTGGCGTGCGCGGGTCATGCCGGTATAGAGCAGCTCGCGCGACAGCACCCGGTTGTCGCGCCACGGCAGCTGCAGCCAGACCTCGTCGAATTCAGACCCCTGCGCCTTGTGCACGGTCATCGCGAATGCGCTTTCGTGCGCGGGCAACGCGCCCGGGTGGAAGCCGCGGGGTTGATCGGGCGTGTCGCCGGGGAACCAGGCGGTGACCGCACCGTGGCGGTCGGCCAGGCAGATGCCGATGTCGCCGTTGAACAGGCGGTGGCGGTAGCTGTTCTCGGTGACCAGCAGCAACCGTCCGTGGAAGTAGCCCGGGGCCATGCCCGCGCGTGGCACGCCGGCCAGCAGCGCTTCGATGCGTGCGTTGAGCCCGCGCGCGCCCTGCGGACCTTCGCGCACGGCGGTGAGCAGGCGGATGCGACCGGCGTTGGCCAATGCCTGGCCCGGGTCGACGGCATCGCCGAGCCCGCGCCAGTGCGACAGCAGGTGGTCGCGGTGCTGCTGGAACGGGTCGACCTGGTCTTCGTGGAAGTGCACGCCGGCCAGCTGGCCGCCCCGCAGCAGGGCCAGTGCGGTGGCAGGGTCGCCTTCGCGCACGGCATGCGCCAGCGGTGCCAGGTCCAACGCATCGGTCTGGCGATAGCCGCGCTGCAGCTGCACCCTTCGACCACCGAACCGCGTGGACGCCGCCAGCGGCTGCAGGGCGGCCGGGGCCAGCAGCGTGTGCAGCGCGGCGTGATCGTCGGCCTGGGTGCCCAGGCCATCGCCGCTGGCACGCAGGATCGCACTGAGCACATCGCCCGCTTCCACCGACGGCAACTGGTCCGGGTCGCCCAGCAACACCAGCCGGGTGCCGGCGGCGATCGCTTCCACCAGCTTGGTCATCAGCGGCAGGTCGATCATCGACGCTTCGTCCACCACCACCACGTCGAACGGCAACGGGTTGTCGCCGTGGTGACGGAAGCGCGGCGAATCGGGGATCACCCCGAGCAGCCGGTGCAGGGTGGTCCCGGTGCTGGGCATGGCGTCGCACAGCGCGGGGGCAATGCCGAGCAGGCGCAGCCGCTGCACGGCCAGGCGCAGGCTTTCGGCCATGCGTTCGGCGGCGCGGCCGGTAGGCGCGGCCAGCGCCACCCGCGGCAACGGCTGGTCGGCCTGCACGGCCTGGGCCGCCAGCAGCACCAACAGCCGCGCGATGGTGGTGGTCTTGCCGGTGCCCGGCCCGCCGGTGACCAGCACCAGCGGATGGCGCAGTGCCACGCCCGCCGCGCGCGCCTGGTGGTCGATGCCTTCGCGCGCCTGCGGGAACAGCTGCGCGAACAGCGTTGCCAGCGCCGCTGGATCGGCCTGCCCCGATGCATGCGTGGCGATGCGCTGCAGGCCCTCGGCCAGGCGGCGCTCGTACTCGCGGTAGCGGCGCAGGTAGAGCAGGCCGTTTTCCAGTACCAGCGGGACGTCGGTCGCCGGGGCGCTGTCGGTGTCGGGTACGTCCACCCACGGCGAGGCCTGCAGCTGATCCCGCCAGGTGTCGGCGTCAGGCCAGGGGGTGTCCATCTCGACCAACCGCTGCGGCTGGCGCAGGTCCAGCCCGGCATGCCCCTGCGACACGGCCAGCGAGGCCAGCGCGGCCGCGGCCAGCACCGTATCGGGCGTGTCCGGGCGCAACCGGCGCAGGCTCTGCGCCAGCGCGTGGTCGAGGGTGCGCAGCGCACCGCTGTTCTTCAGTGTCGTCAGCAGGCTCATGCTTCACCCCGCGCGCGGGCCGCCATGCGCGCCTGGGCGTGCTCGCCGCCGGCGAACAAGGCATCCAGTGCATCCACCAGGACCGGGTCGAAGCGGTGCGCATACACGCCGGGGCTGTCGGCGCGCGAGGCATCCAGGCCACGGCAGAACAGGTAGCGGATGCCGCCCATGTCGCGCGCGTAGTCGTACTGTGCGCCCAGGCGGAAGCGCAGCCAGCGGTGCAGTGCCACCGTGTAGATCAACGCCTGCAGGTCGTATTCGCTGTGTTGCATGGCGCCCTGCAGCCGCACCGGGTCGTAGCCGGGCAGCCGGTTGGATTTGTAGTCGAGCACGTACCAGCGATCGCCGCGCACGTAGGTGAGATCGATCTTGCCGGTCATCAGGCCCTCCAGCTTGCGCCGCGTGCCGAAGCCGCGCCGTTCGCGGACCAGCCCATGCGCGTGCAGCAGGTCGAGCAGCAGCGGCACGGCGGTGGGCTGCATGGCGAAGTGGAACTCGATCTCCGCCCGCCGGTCGGTAGCCGGCAGATCGTGCAGCGCGCCGCCTTCCGGCAGCGGCACGGTCAGGGTCTGGCCGACCAGGGCGGTCAGCACCGCCACGCCATCGTCGAGGTCTTCGTCGGCATAGCCTTCCTCGCCCAGCGAGGTGCGCAGCACGTCCGCCTCGTCATCCGGCGCCGGTTGCCCGGCCTGCCAGTGCGCCCAGCGCGCGAAGTCGGTGTTCTCCAGCGCGTCGTGCAGCACGTTGCCGAAGCGGCTGCCCATGAAGCGGGGGTCGACCTCGTCGTCGCGGAGCGGCACAGCCTGCGTGGTGTCCAGGGTGAGATCCTCGCCGCTGGGTTCGTCGGCGGCGGGCGCCGGCACTTCGGTGGCGGCCGCATCGGTGTCGTGGCCGGCATCGGCATGCGCCAGCTGGGTGAAGCTGTACACCCACCAGTCGTGCGGGATGCGCCGGGTCAGCGCGCGCACCGCTGGCAGGTCGCCGTCGCGTTCGCTGGCCAGCTGCGCCGGGCGCGGTTCCAGCGCGGCCTGGATCACGGCAATGTCCGGATGCGCGCGCAGCGCCTCCAGGTCGGACAGCATCGGGGCCAGCCGGGTTTTCGCGGCGCCGGCCAGATCGCCTGCGGCGATCCACAGCGCGTGCTCGGCGCGGGTCAGGCCGACGTACAACAGGCGCGCGTCTTCGGCCTCCTGTTCCTGCGCGCTGCGCGTGCTGGCCGCGCTCCAGGCCTCGTCCTTGTCCAGCTTCCAGTGCAGCTCGCGGCGGCCGTTGGCGTGCACGGTGCACTGGGTGTCGGTATTGGGCGCGCTGCCGCCGATGCCCACGAACGGCAGGAACACCAGCGGATACTCCAGGCCCTTGCTCTTGTGCAGGGTGATGATCTGCACCCGGCGTGCGTCCGACTCCAGCCGCAGCAGCTGCGCCTCGTCATTCTGGTCGGCGTGGGCCATCTGCACCTGCAACCAGTCCAGCAGGCCGTGCATGCCCAGCGTCTGCGCGGCGGCCTGCTGCAGCAGTTCGCCCAGCTGCAGGTAGTTGGTGAGGCGGCGTTCGCCGTCGATCAGGCCGAGCAGGCGCTCGGCGTGCTCGGCGCACAGGTCGGCGATCACCGCGAACGGACCACCGCGCTGCCAGCGTTCGCGCCACAGCAGCAGGCGAACCTGAAAGCTGCGCTGTGCGTCGCCCTCGCGTTCCAGCGCATCGATGGCGGCGGCATCTTCGCCCAGCAGCACGGTGGACAACGCCGCGCGCAGGCGGCCTTCGTCGGCCGGCTGCAGCAGGGCCAGCAACAGCACGCGCAGGTCCTGCGCCTCGGCCGTGGCATACAGGCTCTGCTTGCCGGCGGCGACAGCCGGAATGCCCACCGCGCTCAACGCCTGCTGGATGCGCGTGGCTTCCTTGTGCGAGCGCACCAGCACGGCGATGTCGCCGGGCTGCAACGGCTGCCCGCGCAGCAGCGCGCGGCCCTGGCGGGCCTCGCTGAGCAACTGGTGGATGGCCGCCACGCAGGCATCGCTGGCCTGTTGCCGCGAGGCATCGGCCTTGAGCGCGCCGCCCTCGGGGTTGTCCAGCAGGCGCAGGGTCAGGCCGGGCGCCGGCGTGCCGTCGCGCAGGAAGTCGGTATCCAGCCGGGTGCTGCCCGGGTGCACCGGCTCGAAGCGGATGTCTGCTTCCAGGAAGGCGGTGTCGCCGGCGTTGGCATACAGCGCCTGGATGGCCTGCAGCACGGCCGGTCGGGAGCGGAAGTTGCGGTCCAGCGGCGGCGCGGGATCGGCCTGGTGCTTGGCCTTGAGGTAAGTGTGGATGTCGCCGCCGCGGAACCCGTAAATGGCCTGCTTCGGGTCGCCGATCAGGAACAGGGCCGGGGCCAGGCCTGCCGCGCGGGTTTCCTCCGAATCGCCGAACACGCGCTGGAAGATGCTCCACTGGCGGTCATCGGTGTCCTGGAATTCGTCCACCAGCGCGATCGCGTACTGCGCGCGCAGCTGTTGCACCAGCACGGCGCGATGCGGCCCGTCGAGCGCGTCGGCAACGCCATCGATCAGGTCGTCATAGGTCTGTACGCGGCCGATCCGCTTGAGCTCGGCCAGGCGTGCACGGGCCTGGTCGCGCAGGGCGTGCAGGAAGGCGATGGCCTGGCCGCGCTGCCACTGCGCCAGCGCATCGGTGGCAGCCAGGTACAGCGCCAGCGCGTGCTGCAGCGGCGAGTGCGGCGCCTTGCCGGCGTGCGCCTTGTTGGTGCGCGCGCTGAGTTCTTCGGGGGTCAGCCGGCGCAACCGCTCCGGGTCGGCGTCCAGCGGCGCGCCTGGATCGTCCGCGCCCGCCCAGCGGTGCAGCTGCACGCTCAGCGGCTCCAGCCAGGCCAGCTTGTAGCTGGTGCCATTGAGCACCTTGCTATCGACCGCGGCACAGACCTCGCCCATGAAAGTATCGCCGTGCTGGCGGTAGGCCTCGGCGAACTGGCGCGCGGCCAGCGCATGCGCCGGGCGCGGATCCTCGTTCTCCACAGCGGGCACCGGCGGCAACAACGGCAACGGCTTGATCAGCGTGGCCAGGTCGCCGGCCAGCGCCTCCGGCGACGACCACAGGCGGGTCAGCGCATCGACGGTGGCCGCATCGTTGGCGTGGACCCGCCACAGGTCGGCGGCCAGTTCGTCGTGCAGCGCGCGTTCGCTGGGCAGCAGCGCGGGCGGGTCGAAGGTGTGGCCGCTTTCCAGCGCATGCTCGCGCAGCACCCGGGTGCAGAAGCCATGGATGGTGAAGATGGAGGCCAGGTCGATTTCATCGGCGGCGGTCTGCAGCCGGCGCGCCAGCGCGGCCGGGGTTTCCTCGCCCAACGCCAGCTGGCGCTGCAGGATCCAGCGGGTCAGCACCACCTCCGGGCTGTCATCCTCGCTCGGCGCGCGTTCCACCAGCTGCGCGGCCAGGGCCAGGCGTTCGCGGATGCGCTTGCGCAGTTCCTGGGTGGCCGCGTCGGTGAAGGTCACCGCCAGGATCTGGCCGATGCGCCAGCCTTTTTCCACCACCAGCCGGGTGAACAGGGTGGCCAGGGTGAAGGTCTTGCCGGTGCCGGCACTGGCCTCGATCAGGCGCACGCCGTCCAGCGGCAGCGCCAGGTAGGGGTCATGAAGCAGGTCGGGAGCGGTCATCGCGCGGCGCCTTGTTCGTCGAAGCCGGCAAACACCCGGCCTTCGCGCACCGCGGTGAACACCACGAAGCTGTTGTGCAGCAGCTGCCGGTAACTGTCGGCGCTGGCGAAGGGATCGTGGCCGCGCAGCGCAAGCTGGTAGCCGGCACCGCTGGATTCGGCCCAGCTGCGGTCACTGCCGTACCACCGGGCGCGGCCCTCGGCCTCGCGCTTGGCTGGCAGGGCGGTATACAGCGCCCAACCGGTGGACGGCGCATACAAGAGCGGCGCGCGCAGCCCCTCGTTGCGCAGCTGCAGCAGCCGCCGCAGCACCTGCTGCGCCTGTTCGGGCGGCAGCGGCGGCAGCACATGCGGGCCCAGGCCATCCTCGCCACTGTCGTGGAACTGCACCAGCGGCAGCGTGTCGCCGGCGGCGTTGGCCAGCAGCCAGTCCAGGCCGTTGCGGATCGCGGCGCGGCCGTTGAGCGGCCCCGGGCGCAGGCGCACGATGCCCTGCGCATGCACGTCGTTGATGCGCCCGTGCAGGCGCACGCCATCGATGACGACCTCATGCCGGCGGCTGTCGGCCACGCTGCCGGCCTGCCACTGCGCCAACGCCTGCGCGTAGGGCCGGGTCTGTCCCTGCAGCACCTCGAACTGGCGCTCGCCCAACGCACCGGACGGCAGCAGCGCACGTGCGCGCAGCCGCGGATACAGCGGCGCCTGGTCCTGGCCCAGGGTGGCGTCGATCACCGCCTGCTGCAGCCGCAGGGTGTCGGTGCCGCGCGCGGCCATCACCAGCGGCTCCACGTCGTCGGCGTCGGCCAGGTCTTCGGGCAGGCGCAGGCCCAGCCGTTGCGACAGGAACTGGCTGGCCGGATCGGTCAGGAAGCGGCGCAGCGCATCCAGGCTGAGTTCGGTCTCGCCCGGCAGCGTGTCGGCCGGCGGCAACGGCTGGTCGAACCACGCGCCCAGCGGGCGCCGCCGCCCGCCCAGCGATCCCGCGGCCGGATGCCACTGCTGGCGATAGCTGAAGCGGCGCGGCTCGTCGCCGCCGCCGAACGCGGCCGGCGCGAACGGCTGCAGCGCGTGGCGCACGGTGAGCTGGCGGGCAGCGGTGGCCGGCACCTGGTGGTACTCGGCCGCCGCATCGATCAGCTCACTGACCAGCACCGAGGGTTCGCGCACGCTTCCATCGCGCGGATCGGCGCCCAGGTAGCTCAGGTAGAACACGTCCTGCGCCGAGGCAAACAGCTGAAGGAACAGAAAGCGGTCGTCCTCGCGCAGCGAGCGGTCGCCGTAGCGGCGCTTGTCCGTGCCCAGTTCGGCGGTGAGCTGGTTCAGCCCGGCAGCCGGATCGCGGCGCGGGAAATCGCCGTCGTTGAGGCCCAGCACGCAGATCACCCGGAACGGCAGCAGGCGCATTGGCACCATGCGGCCGAAACTGATCCCGCCGGTGAGCAGCGGCGCGCGGGTGTCCGCTTCGGCCAGCACGCCGGCGAAGTGCGCGCGCACCACTTCCGGGGCCACCTCGCCCTGGAACTCGGCCTGGTGGGCGTCGCGGGCGAATTCGTTGATCAGCTTGCGCAGGCGCTCCAGCGCACGCTGGCTGCTGGCCGCCTGCGGGGGAATCGGCAGCAGCGCATCCAGCAACGCCAGCAGGCGCTGGCGCCAGTGCGCCGGCGGCATCGCCTCGCCCAGCACGCGCTGGTAGCGGGCCAGCACCCGCAGCAGGCCCAGCAGGCGATCCAGCGCGTCGAGCGCGCTGCCTTCCAGTTCCGGCCAGGGCGCCACCCCGGCGATATCGCCGTCGCTGCCACTGGCATGACCGAGCAGCAGCCGGTCCAGCGCGAACTGCCAGGTGAAGGCATCGTCGCGCGGGGCCTGGTGCTGGTGGCGGTGCTGGGCATCCAGGCCCCAGCGCGCGCCGGCGGCCTGCAGCCAGTCGTGCAGGCGATCAAAGGCGGCCGCATCCAGACCGGCGGCCTCGGCCAGCGGCGCGCTGGCCAGCAGGTCCAGTACTTCGTTCAAGCCGAAGCGCGACACCGGCAGGCCCAGCAGGTGCACGAACACGTCGGCCAGCGGTTCGCCGGCCAGCGGACTGGTGTCGGCCAGCGCGTAGGGAATATGGTCCTCGCCGCCGCTGCGCCCGCCGAACACCGCTTCCAGGTAAGGCACGTAGGGATCGATGTCCGGGGCCAGCACCGCGATGTCGCGGGCCTGCAGCGGCGGGTCGAAGCGCGGGTCCTGCAACAGCGCGCGCAGCTGGTCGTGCAGCACCTGCAACTCGCGCAGGCGGGTGTGGCAGGCGTGCACCTGCAGGCTGGGGTCGTCGTGGCGCAGGCCCTCGCGGCGCGCGCCGGCCGGCTGGCCGCGGCGATGGAACAGGTCGCGCTGCAGCCGGTGCAGCAGGCTGTCGGACAGTCCGCCGGCGTCCATGTCCGGGCGCGCATCGTCTTCGGGATCGTCATAGGCGGCGATCTCGCCCGACGGATGCACCACTTCATAACTGCCCAGCACTGCCATGAAGTCGCGGCCGGCCGCGCCCCAGGCCTGCAGCAGGCGGTTCTCGCCGGCCGCGTCGCCGAACGGGTCCGGCGCGCCGCTGCGCAGCTTCTCGCCGAGCGTCTGCAGGTCGCCCCAGTAGGCCTGGGTGGGCGTGGGCAGGTAGAAGTGCATCGTGCCGACCCGGGCCTGGGTGGCCATCACCCGCAGCACGTCGGGGGAGATGTTGAGCGTGGCAAAGGCGAACACCCGCGCCGGCAGGCCCTGCGGCAATG
The DNA here is from genome assembly GCF_000661955.1 of Stenotrophomonas rhizophila. Lineage (NCBI taxonomy): Bacteria > Pseudomonadati > Pseudomonadota > Gammaproteobacteria > Lysobacterales > Lysobacteraceae > Stenotrophomonas > Stenotrophomonas rhizophila. Next base: position 4,607,465 of record NZ_CP007597.1, on the reverse strand, counting down.
GCCGGCCCGGGCCTTCGAAGCGCGACAGGTAGGCATCGATGCGGCGCGCGCGGTACTGGTGGCCACTGGCGATGTGCCGCCACAGGATGGCCTGCGGGTCCTGCGCGTCGGCCCCGGCCTCCCAGCGCAGCAGCCAGTCGCGACGCCAGGCCTGGTACTTCTCGTACACCGCCGCCAGCTCGCCGGCCAACGCCCACGGCTTGAGCGGATCGGCCACCGACAGGTAGGCCTGCAGCGCCTGCATGGGTGCCTGCGCCAGCACTGCGGGGTCGGTCAGCGCGGCATACAGTTTCCAGCGCAGCGCCGCCGCGGTGAGGTCGTCATGCTCACCCGGCACGTTGGCGTTGAGCGCGCGGGCGACGAACTCGCCCGGGGTGAGGAATTCCAGGTTGGCGGCAATGCCATACTCGACCGCCAGGGTGGACTGCAGCCAGCGCCGCATCGCGACCTGCGGGATCAGCACCACCTCCGGCACCAGCACGGACTGGCCCGGTACCGGCTCACGCACGGCCGTGGCCAGCAGCGCAGCCAGCACGTCGAGTGAGTTGGAGTGGTACAGGCGGAAGTCGGACGCAGCATCAGTCATCGCGCCAGTGTGCCGCAGCGGCCGCGCGATCACGAGGGTGGCCGGGCTCGGATCCGCATGAAAAACCCGGCATGCCGCGTACCGGCACGGTGTGTTGCGAGCGGCGTCGCAGGCCGGGCGCCAGGGTCGTGCCACAATACTGCACGGTCCAGTTCGGTTATGTTCAGCCGTTCACCACGATCTTACAACGTTGGAATTTTGTTAATGGCGTCCATGACGGCTTCCGAAGTCCCGCTGGTGCAGTTGTCCAACGTGCGTATCGATCGCGGCGGTCGCAGCATCCTGCGCGACGTTTCGCTGCAGGTGCCGCGCGGCAGCATCACCGCCGTGCTGGGCCCGTCGGGCAGCGGCAAGTCCACCCTGCTGGCGGCGCTGACCGGCGAACTGCGCCCGGTGGCCGGCACGATCACCCTGTTCGGCCAGCCGATCCCCGAGCGCAGCAGTGCGCTGCGCGAGATGCGCCGCAGCGTGGGCGTGCTGCTGCAGGGCAATGGCCTGCTCACCGACCTGACCGTGGCCGAGAACGTCGCCCTGCCGCTGCGCACCCACACCCGCCTGCCGGCCCCGGTGCTGCGCCGCCTGGTGGACATGAAGCTGCACGCGGTGGGCCTGCTGGCCGCCGCCGATGCCTGGCCGCGCGAGCTGTCCGGCGGCATGGCCCGGCGCGTGGCGCTGGCCCGCGCGCTGGCCCTGGACCCGCCGCTGATGATCTACGACGAGCCGCTGACCGGGCTGGACCCGATCGCCTCGGGGGTGATCATGAGCCTGATCCAGCGCCTCAACCACAGCCTGGGCCTGACCAGCATCATCGTCAGCCACCATGTGCACGAGACCCTGCCGATCTGCGACCAGGTGATCGCGATCGCCAATGGCGGCGTGGTGTTCCAGGGCAGCCCGGCCGACCTGGACGCCAGCCAGGACCCGCTGCTGCGCCAGTTCCTGCACGGCCAGCCCGATGGCCCGATTCCGTTCGATGCCGCGCCGCGCGCGAGGGTTGCCTGATGCCGTTTGTTGACGCCACCCGCTCGCTGGGCCGCGCCGGCCTGTTCTCGCTGACGGTGCTGCGCGGTTCACTGCCCACTGCCGATTTCCTGGCCGAGCTCACCCGCGAGATCTACAAGGTGGGCGCCCGCTCGCTGCCGATCATCGCCGTGGGCGGTGCCTTCGTCGGCCTGGTGCTGACCCTGCAGGGCTACCGCACGCTGACCACCTTCGGCGCCGCCGATGCGCTGTCCACGCTGCTGGGGCTGTCGCTGTACCGCGAACTGGCGCCGGTGCTGACCGCGCTGCTGTTCATCGGCCGCGCCGGCAGCTCGATCGCCGCCGAACTGGGCCTGATGCGCGCCACCGACCAGATCAAGGCGCTGGAGCTGATGGCCATCGACCCGATCGCCAAGGTGGTGGCCCCGCGCTTCTGGGCGGCGGTGCTCACCGTGCCCCTGCTCACCGGCATCTTCTGCTCGCTGGCCATCAGCGCCAGCTACTTCGAAGCGGTCCACGTGCTGGGCCTGGACAACGGGGTGTTCTGGTCGGCGCTGAGCAACAGCGTGGACTTCTGGGACGACTTCGGCGTGGCAATGCTGAAGTCGGCGATTTTCGGCGGTACCTCCGCGCTGGTGGCGTCCTACGTGGGCTTCCACGCCGAACCCACCATCGAAGGCACCTCGGTGGCGACCACCCGCGCGGTGGTCAACGCCTCGCTGCTGGTACTGATGTTCAACTTCGTGCTGTCGGCAATGATGTTCCGCTGAACACCGATCCATGAAACCCGCCCGGGCACGCTTGGGCACCTGACAAACGAACAGTGAGACAACCATGGCCATCCGCGGTCCCAGACTCGAATTTTCCGTCGGCGCATTCCTGCTGCTGGCGCTGGCCTCGCTGCTGGTGCTGGCCGTCGCCTCCACTAACCAACGCTGGGGCTTTGGCAGCGACGGCTACGAACTGAAGGCGCGTTTCACCCAGATCGGGCAGCTGCGCAAGCAGGCCCCGGTCAAGATTGGCGGCGTGACCGTCGGCCAGGTCGGCGCCATCGAACTGGACCCGCTCAAGTTCGACTCCATCGTCACCCTGAAGCTGGACCCGAAGTTCAAGGATCTGCCGGCCGACACCTCGGCGGGCATATTCACCAGCGGTTTGCTTGGCGAGAGCTATATCGGACTTCAGCCGGGCGGTGATCCGGACGTGCTCAAGTCCGGCGATGAGATCGCCTTCACCCAGCCGGCGGTAGACCTGCTGCAGTTGGTTGGCAAATATATGTTCAGTGGCCCGGCCAACGCCGGTGGCACTGAGTCCCAGGACGCCCACGGCGCTGAAGCGCCTGCAACGGAACCGCAGAAATGACCCGTAAACTGATTCCGGCCCTGCTTGCCTCGGCCCTGCTCGCCAGCCTTCCGTCGCTGGGCTTCGCCCAGGCGGCCCCGGCTCCGGCCGCTGCCGCGCAGAACGACGCCGGCAAGGCCGTGCTCGACGCCAGCACGCGCATCCTGAGCACGCTGCAGCAGCGTCGCAGCGAGTTCCGCGCCAACCCGACGGTGCTGCGCAGCTTCATCAACAGCGAGCTCAACAAGACCTTCGACCGTGACTACGCCGCCCGCCTGGTGCTGGGCGTGCACGGCCGTGGTGCCTCCGATGCCGACGTCAAGCTGTTCGCCGATGCCATGGCCGACAACCTGATGCAGCGCTACGGCGCGGCCCTGCTCGAAATCCAGGGCAAGCCGACCTTCCGCCTGAAGGGCCAGTCGCCGCTGCCGGGCAACCGCGGCGTGCGCGTGTCCACCGAACTGATGCGCGCCGGCAACGAGCCGACCCCGGTCGACTACCTGATGCGCAACGTCAACGGCCAGTGGAAGATCTTCGACGTGATGATCGAAGGCATCTCCTACGTGCAGACCTTCAAGACCCAGTTCGATGCGCCGCTGCGCCAGAAGTCGATCCAGCAGGTGGCCACCGAACTGCGCAACGGCACCATGCAGGCCGGTCAGGCGCCCCGTGGCAAGTAACACGGCCAGCGTGCAGCGCAACGGCACGGCGCTGGTCTTCAGCGGCGTGCTCGACCGCGCAGCGGCGACTGCCCTGTGGCCTTCGCTGTCATCGCCGGAGGGCGTGCGCCAGCTCGACCTGACGGCGGTGACGCGGGTGGACAGCGCCGGCCTGGCGCTGCTGGCCGAACTGGCGGCGCGTGCGCGCGCGGCCGGCGGCACCGCGGAGATCATCGGCAGCCCCACCGGTTACAACGAACTCAGTGCCGCCTACCGGCTCGCACCGACCCTGGATTTCCATGCCCTTTCTGCGGCGAGCTGACATGAACGTCATACGCACCCTCCCCCTTCTCGTGTTGGCGCTGGCGCTGACCGCCTGTGCCGGCAAGCCCGCACGCGACAGTGCACCGGCCGGTGTTGCCGTGGACAGCAGCCCTGCTGCAGCCCCGACCGACACCGCGGTTGCCGCAACCGACAGCGCCAGCACCGACGTCGCGGCCCCCGTGGCCGAGGTCGCGGCGCCCACCGATGCCGGCACGCCGCCAGCCAGCGGTGACGCTGCGCCGACCAATGCCGAAGACGACTTCGCCGCGTTGTACGGCGGCCCGGCGCCGACGGCGGACGGGGTGGAACCGGAGCGGGCCATCTACGACCCGTGGGAACCGTTCAACCGCCGCGTGCACAGCTTCAACAACGTGGTCGACCGCGCCATCGCACGGCCGCTGGCCACCGCCTACACCCACGTGGTGCCGCGCTTCGCGCGGACCGGCGTCAGCAACTTCTTCAACAACCTGCGCGCCCCGGTGACCATCACCAACCAGCTGCTGCAGGGCCGTCCGGACGATGCCTGGGACAGCCTGGGCCGGTTCCTGATGAACTCCACGCTGGGCATAGGTGGGCTGTTCGACCCGGCCAGCAAGGCGCTGGTGCCCAGCCGCAAGGAAGATTTCGGCCAGACCCTGGGTGCCTGGGGCTGGCGCCGTTCGCGCTACGTGGAACTGCCGTTCTTCGGCCCGCGTACCGTGCGCGACGTGTTCGGCCTGGCCGGCGACATGCCGCTCTCGCCGATCCGCACCATCGAGGAAGACAAGGTGCGCATCGGCCTGCAGGGCCTGCAGCTGGTGGACATGCGTTCGCAGCTGCTGGCCATCGACGACATGCGTGCCAACGCCGTGGACGAATACACCCTGGTGCGCGATGCGTGGCTGCAGCGCCGCAACTACCAGATCGAGAACGACCTGCGCGGCAAGCATGCCCGTGGCAAGGACGCCGACGACACCGCCCCGATCCCGGTCGATGCGATGCCGATGCCCAACTGGGGCAACTGACCGGACAAAAAAAACCCCGCCAAGGCGGGGTTTTTTCTTGGGCCTGCGCCCCACCGTGACTCAGACGGCCAGTGCGGCGTCGATCGCGGCCACCAGGCGGGCGTCGTCGACGGCCACGTCCGGTGCGAAGCGCGCGATGACCTGGCCATCGCGACCGATCAGGAACTTCTCGAAGTTCCACAGCACGCCCGGCGCCGGGTTGACCACCAGATCGGGGTACTTGGTGACCAGGCCTTCCAGCTTCTCGCGCATCGGGCCTTCACCGGTGGCGGCCGGCTGTGCCTCGGTCAGCGCGCGGTACAGCGGGTGCACGTCATCGCCGGCCACGCTGATCTTGGCGAACAGCGGGAAGGCCACGTTGTATTCCAGCTGGCAGAACTGCTGGATCTCCGACTCGCTGCCCGGCTCCTGGCCCAGGAAGTTGTTGGCCGGGAAACCCAGCACTTCCAGGCCGGCCTCGTGCTTGGCCGCATACAGCTGCTGCAGGCCTTCGTACTGCGTGGTCAGCCCACACTTGGAGGCCACATTGACCACCAGCAGCACCTTGCCGCGGTAGTCGGCCAGCGACGACGGCTGGCCTTCGATGGTGGTGACGGGGATGTCGTAGACAGTCTGGCTCACTACAGTTCCTTGGGTTGGGACAGGGACGCCACGGGCGGGCCCATGGCGGGAAAGCATCAATCAACGCAGATCGTGCCCAATGCCACGCCACCGTCGATGCGCTGGCGGCAGCCGAAGTTCTGGCTGATGTCGACCTGACAGAGGCCTTGGGCCTTGGCACCCGGGGCCACCTCGCCCTGCGCCAGGCACTGGCCGGTGCAGTCGGCCTTGGCGCTGCAGGCCTTGCCGGCATCGGCGTAGGGCACCACGCACTGCACGCGTTGCAGCCGGCCCAGCGGCGTGAGCGCGCCACCGGCCTGCCGGCACGCGGCCGCGTCCAGGGTTGCCGGAGTGGCGGCAGTGGCGCCGTCGGCAGGTACGGGGGCACCCGGCGGGGTGGTACTGGCGCAACCGGCCACGGCCAGCAGCAGGGACAACAACACGGTCAGGCGCATGCGGATATTCCTTGAACGATCGACAGGTGCACAGCATGCGCGATCACGTGCATGCAGTGCATGTACGCCAGGTGTCAGTCCTGCGCGCCGCTGCTCTCGTCCATGCCGCTGTCGTCGTCTTCGCCGGTGGTGTCTTCCAGCAGGTCCTGGCTTTGCTCGGCGGTGAGCGACTCCACGCCGCGCAGGCGGCGCTCGATGGTGCGGGTCTTGCGGCTGGCCTCGCCCAGGCTGCGGCCGACCGTGCTGATCTGCTTCTCGGCCTTTTCCAGGATGCCGGCGAACTTGCCGAACTCGCTCTTGACCGCGCCCAGCAGACTCCACACCTCGCTGGAACGCTGCTCGATGGCCAGCGTGCGGAAGCCCATCTGCAGGCTGTTGAGCAACGCGGTGACGGTGGTCGGCCCGGCCACCACCACGCGATGTTCGCGCTGCAGCAGGTCGACCAGGCCGGGGCGGCGGATCACTTCGGCGTACAGGCCCTCGGTGGGCAGGAACATCACTGCGAAATCGGTGGTGTGCGGCGGCACGATGTACTTGTCGCAGATCGACTTGGCCTGGATGCGGATGGCGCGCTCCAGCTGCGCACCCTGCACGCGCACGCCGTCAGCGTCGCCCTGTTCCTGCGCATCGAGCAGGCGCTCGTAATCCTCGCGCGGGAACTTGGAATCGATCGGCAGCCACACCGGCGTGTCCTCGTGGCCACGGCCCGGCAGACGCACGGCGATGTCGACCATTTCCCCACTGTCCGGGCGCACCTTCACCCCGCGTGCGTACTGCTCCTGGGTCAGGGTCTGCTCCAGGATGTTGTCCAGCTGCACTTCGCCCCAGCTGCCGCGGTTCTTGACGTTGGTCAGCACGCGCTTGAGGTCGCCCACGCCGGTGGCCAGCTGCTGCATTTCGCCGAGCCCGCGCTGGACCTGCTCCAGGCGGTCGGAGACCAGCTGGAACGAGGCGCCCAGGCGCGCTTCCAGCGTGGTCTGCAGCTTCTCGTCCACGGTGACGCGCATCTGGTCGAGCTTTTCGGCGTTGTCGGTCTGCAGGCTCTTGAGCTGCTGCTCCAGCGTGGCGCGCATCTCGCCGATGCGGGCCTCGTTGCGCTGGGTCATCTCCTGCAGGCGCAGGCCCAGCGATTCGGCCAGGCGCTGCTGCGACTGCGCGGTTTCCTCGCGACCCTTGCGGGCGTCCTCGCCCAGGGCCTGGCGCAGCGCGACCATGTGGCTGTCGGTGCGCGTGGTCAGTTCCACCAGCTGCTGGCCGAAGGCCTCGATGCGGGCCTGTTGCTGCTGGCCGAACACGTCCAGCTGCGCGCGCATGTCGTGCAGGCGCTGGGCCAGCAGTTCGCCGGTGCGCTGCTGGGCCAGCGCGCTCTCTTCGCGCGCCTTGCGCGCATCTTCGCCCAGCGCATCGCGCAGCAGATCCAGGCGCTGGTCGGTGCGGGTGGACAGGTCGGTCAGCGCGCGCGCGAAGGATTCCAGCCGTGCGTCCTGCTGCCGGCCCAGCCCTTCGAGTTGCTCACGCAGTTCGCCGCGGCCCACCCGCGCTTCGTCGCGCAGGGCCTGTTCAAGCCCGCCGTGCTGGGAACGCCGCAGCAGGACCAGCAGCTGCAGGACGAGGACGACGCAGACAAGGCCGCCAAGGATCAGGAATTCGGTTTGCATGCACGCAAGTGTAGGCTGAGCCGGTCTCATTGGCTGCGTCGGGCGGGTACATGCTGGAGTTGTATGGGAAGTCGACCTCGATCAACGTACGCAAGGTGCTGTGGCTATGCGCCGAGCTGGAGCTCGATTACCGGCACATCGGCGCCGACGCCGGGGCGGCCGACGCGGACCTGGATGCCTGCGTGCGCCGGTTCAATCCCAACGCGCAGGTCCCGGTGCTGCGGGATGGCGACTTCGTGCTGTGGGAGTCCAACAGCATCTGCCGCTACCTGGCGGCACGCGAGAACCGGCATGACCTCCTGCCGCAGGCGCCGCAGGGTCGGGCGCAGGTGGAGCAATGGATGGACTGGCAGGCCACCGATCTCAATACCGCATGGCGCTATGCCTTCATGTCGGGTGTACGCCGGCATCCCGAATACACCGATGCCGCAGCAGCGGCAACCAGCCTGGCGCACTGGAATCGCCTGATGGGCGTGCTGGACCGGCAGCTGGCGCAGACCGGCGCGCATGTGGTCGGCAACCACTTCAGCCTGGCCGACATCGTGCTGGGACTGTCGACCCAGCGCTGGCGCATGACCCCGGGCGAAAAGCCGCTATTTCCGGCGGTGCAGGCGTGGTTCGCACGGCTGGGTCCACGTGCGGGCTTTGCCCTGCACGTGGACAACGGCGTGCCCTGACGCCGTTCAGAGCTGGGTGAACACCTGCTCGCGGGGCAGCCGCGACTTGGGCAGGCCGGCATTGAAGTTGGCCGCGCTGCCGTAGCCCAGCGCCACCAGCACCACGCTGGTGAAGCCGCGCGCACGCAGGCCCAGTTCGGCGTCCAGCACCTCGGCGTCGAAGCCTTCCATGGGGGTGGCGTCGATGCCGTGCACGCCCGCCGCGAGCAGCAGGGTGCCCACGGCCAGGTAGGTCTGCTTCTGCATCCAGTGCTGCACGTCGCCCAGGGTGTGGCGGTGCAGGTCCACGTAGTGGTGCAGCGCGCCGCGCTGGCCTTCGCGCGCCTCGGGGCTGGGATAGCGGCCGTCGGCGGTTTCCTGGTCGATCACCTGGGCCAGGTACGCGTCATCGATACCGGTGCGGGTGGCAAACACGATCACGTGCGAGGCGTCGGTGATCTTGGCGGTGTTGTAGGGCTGGTGGGGCTGCGTGGCGCGGGCGATGCGCGCCCGTGCCTCGGGAGTGCCGGCCACCAGGAAGTGCCACGGCTGCGAATTCACCGACGAGGGGGCGTTGTGCAGCACCTCCAGCAGGTCCTCCAGCACCGCGGGCGGCAGCGTGCGGGTGGGGTCGTAGGCCTTGGTGGTGTGGCGGCGCAGGGCCACCGGAGCGAGGGTCATGGGAACAAAGTCCATTGCGGGTTCAGTTGGGGGGATTCAGTAAGGGGTTCAGAAGCCTTCGAGGACCAGCTTGCCGCGCGCGCGGTGGCTCTCGATCAGGGCGTGGGCCTGGCGCAGGTTGGCGGCGTTGATGCGGCCGTAGTGCTCGCCCAGGGTGGTGCGCAGCACGCCGGCGTCGACCAGCGCGGCGACCCGTTCCAGCAGGTCGTGCTGGCGCTGCAGGTCCGGCGTGTTGAAACTGGAACGGGTGAACATCGACTCCCAGTGCAGCGACAGGCTCTTGCGCTTGAGCGCCATCACGTCGAGCTGGCCGGGGTCGTCGATCAGCGCCAGCTGGCCCTGCGGGGCGAGCGCGGCCACGATCTGGTCGTAGTGCTGGTCGGTGTGGGTCAGGCTGGCCACGTGGCTGACCTCGGCGATGCCCAGCCGCTGCAGGCCGTCGGTGAGCGGCTGCGAATGGTCGATCACATGGTGCGCGCCCAGGCCATACACCCAGTCCTGGGTGTCCGGGCGCGAGGCGGTGCCGATCACCGTCAGCCGGGTCAGCTGGCGGGCCAGCTGGACCAGGATCGAGCCCACGCCGCCGGCCGCGCCCACCACCAGCAGGGTCTGGCCCTCGCCACCGCCCTCGGCGATGCGCAGACGGTCGAACAGCAGTTCCCAGGCGGTGATCGCGGTGAGCGGCAGGGCGGCCGCAGCGGCGTCATCCAGGCTGGCGGGCTTGTGGCCGACGATGCGTTCGTCCACCAGCTGGTACTCGGCATTGCTGCCCGGGCGACCGATGGCGCCGGCATAGAAGACCGCGTCACCCGGCTGGAACAGGGTGACCTCATCGCCCACGGCATCGACGATACCCACCGCATCCCAGCCCAGCACCCGCGGCTCGGTCACGGCCACGCCGTTGCGCACCTTGGTGTCCACCGGGTTGACCGAGATCGCACGGACCGCCACGCGCAGGTCGCGCGGGCCCGGCTGCGGGATCGGCAGGGTGACGTCCTGCAGCGCGCGCGGGTCGCTGATCGGCAGGCCATGTTCGGTATAGGCAACAGCTTTCATCGGGGCAGATCCGTTCGGGAAGACGCACAGCCTGCGCTTCACGCCGCGCGCCGGAAAGGCGCAGAATCGGGCAGCACTTTCACTGTGGGAATGAAAATGGTCCGCGTCGACGATCTCGGCCTGTTCGTGCGTACCGCCGCGCTGGGCAGCTTTTCCAACGCCGCACGCGAAGCCGACCTGCTGCCCGGGCAGGTGGCCGCGGCGGTGGCCCGGCTGGAGCGCGAGCTGGACCTGCGCCTGTTCGTGCGCTCCACCCGCAGCCTGCGCCTGACCGCCGAAGGCGCGCTGTACCTGCCCTACGCACAGGAAGTGCTGGCCGCCCTGAGCGAGGGCCAGGCGCGGGTGCGTGGCGAGGATGCCGAACTGCGCGGGGTGCTGCAGGTGGCCGCGCCGTCGGACCTGGGCCGCCACGTGCTGCTGCCGTGGCTGAGCGAGTTCCGCCGCGCGCACCCGAAGCTGCAGCTGCGCCTGCACCTGTCCGACCAGGTGGCCGACGTGTTCCGCGATCCGGTCGACATCGCCTTCCGCCTGGGCCGGTTCGACAACGCCAGCTACGTGGCGCTGCCGCTGCTGCCGGGCAACCGCCGCGTGCTGGCAGCGGCGCCGGACTACCTGGCCCAGCATGGCACGCCCGACAGCCTGGAGGCGCTCAAGGACCACCACTGCCTGCTGTACCAGCTGGCCGGGCGCGCTTACGACCGCTGGAACTTCGAGGTGGACGGGCGCCGGGTGGTGGTGCCGGTGCGCGGCAACATGGTCTGCGACGATGCCGACGTGGTGCGGCGCTGGGCCGTGGCCGGCGAAGGCATCGTGTTCAAGTCGTGGTTGGATCTGTGCGCCGACGTGCGTGCCGGGCGCCTGCAGGTGCTGCTGGGCGGCGCCGGCGACAGCCTGCCGCTGAACCTGGTGTGCCCGCACCGCAAGCAGTTCTCCCCGGCCATCCGCCAGCTGCACGCGATGTTCGAACAGCGCCTGCAACCGCTGCTGAAGGATCTGCCGCGCACGGCCGGCTGACGCTATCGGGATGGGGGGTGGTGCCGGACAATGGTGCTCCCCCGTAGTCGAGTCGCCGCCATGCCGTGGATGGGCATCCAGGACCTGTGGACCTTCGTTGCCGCCGTGCTGGTGTTCCTGGCCCTGCCCGGCCCGGGCACGTTCACCCTGCTTACCGCCACCGGCCGCGGCGGCGTACGCGGCGGCTACACGGCGCTGTTCGGGCTGCTGCTGGGCGACCAGATCCTGATGTGGCTGGCGGTGGCGGGCGTGGCCGCGCTGCTCAAGGCCAACCCGCTGGTGTTCCACGCGGTGCAGTACCTGGGCGCGGCGTATCTGGTGTGGGTCGGCATCAGCCTGCTGCGCCGGCCGCGCGGCGGGGGCGAAGAAGGCGGCATCCGCCTGCAGCCCGGCCACTACTTCCGCCAGGCGGTGCTGATCAACCTGCTCAACCCGAAGGCGATCATCTTCTACATGGCCTTCCTGCCGTTGTTCATCGACCCGGCCCGCCACCAGGGCGTGGTCACGTTCGCGACCATGGCGGTGATCATCTTCGTCATGGGGCTGGCATATTGCTCGGTGCTGATCGGGGTGGGCAACCTGTTGCGACGTAGGATTCTTCAGCATCCTCGTGTAGGACTTCTACTGAAGCGCGTAGCGGGTGTTTTCCTGATCGGTTTTGGCGTGCGGCTCGGCGTCAGCGGCTGACGCCCCGCCCTGCGGGCCGATGCGCCGATCCGACGGCTCCGGTGCCGCGCGGCGAATAGCCAACGTCATCGGAACGCGTGCTTTCGATAAACAACTTGAGATTCCCCGCGACGCCCGTGCGGTGTCCAATCGGCCCCATCGCCCAACGATCGCCGTCCACCGCGACCGCGCGCCCCACGCGAGGAACCGATGCCGCCCGTGTATTTCGTCCACCACCTTGCCGGTCACCGCGAGCGCCTGCTCGGCATGGCCACCGGCCGTGTCGACCTGGCCCACCCGGCGGTCAGCCGCATCCTCACCGGCCTGCAGCCGCTGGATCGCATCGACCTGCGCGCGTGCCGGTTTGACTGCCAGGCCAGCCTGGACCTGGCGTTGCGTCGGCGCATCCGCGAGGCCGAAGAGGCCGCGCAGGGCTGGCGGGTATTCGACGCGCACGGCGTGTTGCGCTGCAAGCGCTTCCCCTGCGACGACCGGGTGGTGTTTCCCCACGGGCTGCCGGGCGATGCGCTGTGGCTGCGCACGCTGGTGGACGATCAACCCGACCTTCTCGCCGGCTGACGCGCGCCGCTTCAGCGCGCGTCCAACGCCTCCCGCAGGTGGTCGATGAACACCCGCAGCTTCGGCGCCATCTGCTCGCGCGCCGGGTAGTACAGGTGGAATCCCGCGAACGGCTGCTGCCAGTCCTGCAGCACGCAGCGCAGGCGCCCGGCGGCCACGTCGGCGGCCACCACGGCCTCGAAGGCCTGGCCCATGCCCAATCCGGCACGCACCGCCGCGTGGATCAGGGCGGTGTCGTTGAACACCAGCGGCCCGCTCACCGCCACGTCGAAATCGCGGCCGTCGCGACTGAACTCCCAGGGCATCAGCCGGCCGGTGCTGAGCCGGTGCACGATGCAGGCGTGGTCGACCAGCGCGGCCGGCGTCTGCGGTTCGCCGTGGCGCGCGAAGTAGGCCGGCGTGGCCACCACCACCTGCCGCTCCAGTGGGCCGATCGGCACGGCGATCATGTCGCGCGCCAGCGATTCGCCCAGCCGGATGCCGGCGTCGAAGCCACCGGCGACCAGATCGGCCAGCCCCGGCTCCACGAACAGCTCCACCTCCACCTGGGGATAGCGCGCCAGGAAGCTGGGCAGATGGGGCAGCACCAGCAGCTCGGCGGCCACGCGCGGCACGTTGATGCGCAGTTTGCCGGCCGGTACCGCACGCACGCTGTCCAGGTCCACGAACGCGGCCTCGATCTGGGCCAGGCCTTCGCTCACGCGCGCCAGGAAGCGCGCGCCGTGTTCGGTCAGGCCCACCCGGCGCGTGGTCCGGTGCAGCAGGCGCACGCCCAGGCTGGCCTCCAGCGCGCGCACGGTCTGCGACAGCGCCGATGGCGAGACGCCCAGGTCATCGGCGGCGCGGGTAAAGCTGGCGCGCTCGGCCACCCGGGCGAAGGCAACCACGGCAGACAGTGGGGGCTGGGAGGACATTGTGAAGCCTGCCTTCAAGGTCGATGTGGCGAACACCAGTTTATCCACATGGTGCAGCGGAGGATCCTGTGGGCACCGGCGCTCGACCGCGCCGCCCCTTCCCCGCTTCCGGAGCCTTCCATGCAGACCCGTACCCTTGGCCACCACGGCCCCACCGTTTCCGCGCTCGGCCTGGGCTGCATGGGCATGAGCGCCTTCTACGGCGGTCGCGGCAGCGATGCCGAGGCCACCGCCGTCATCCATCGCGCGCTGGCGCTGGGCGTCACCCTGCTCGATACCGCCGACATGTACGGCCCGCATACCAATGAAGTGCTGGTCGGCAAGGCCATCGCCGATCGCCGCGACCAGGTGTTCCTGGCCACCAAGTTCGGGATCAAGCAGGAGCCCAGCGACAGCGCCGCACGCAGCGTGGACGGCCGCCCGGAGTACGTGATCGCCGCCTGCGACGCCAGCCTGCAGCGGCTCGGCGTGGACCACATCGACCTGTACTACCAGCACCGCGTGGATACCCGCGTGCCGATCGAAGACACGGTGGGCGCGATGGCGCGTCTGGTCGAACAGGGCAAGGTCCGTTTCCTGGGCCTGTCCGAAGCGTCGGCGGCCACCATCCGGCGCGCGCACGCGGTGCACCCGATCACCGCCGTGCAGACCGAGTTCTCGCTGTGGTCGCGCGACCCGCAGTCCAACGGCGTGCTCGACACCGTGCGCGAACTGGGCATCGGCTTCGTGCCCTACTCGCCGCTGGGCCGCGGCTTCCTGACCGGCGCCATCCGCCGCCCGGACGACTTCGACGCCGATGACTACCGCCGCCAGTCGCCGCGCTTCCAGGGCGACAACTTCGCCCGCAACCTGGCCCTGGTCGATGCGGTCACCGCGATGGCCCAGGCCAAAGGCATCACGCCAGGGCAACTGGCACTGGCCTGGGTGCTGGCACAGGGCGACGACCTGGTGCCGATCCCCGGCACCAAGCGGCTCGCCTTCCTGGAAGAGAACCTGGGCGCGCTGCAGGTGCAGCTGAGCCCGGACGAGCTGGCCCGCATCGACGCGATCTTCCCGGCCGATGCCGCGGCGGGGCAACGCTACGCCGATGCGGCGATGGCGACGCTGGACCGGTGAACGGGCGTCACGACGAAAGGGCGGTCACACACCCGGTAGGTACCGACCGTTGGTCGGTACGAACAGGCGATGGGCCACAATGGGGGGCCATCGCCTGTGAGTAAACGGATGTCCCACCCCGATGACCTGCTGGCCCGTGCCTGGGCAGAGCGCGAAGAATCCCTGTATCCCCGCCTGCTGGGCGCCCTGGGCCCCGGCCTGTACCCGCTCGACGCGGCGGTATTTTCCACCGTGTTCGGCCAGGACAGCGTGGACCCGCGCTGGCTCACCATCGGCGTGTTCGAGTGCCCGCCCACGCCGGACCGGCCCGGTTGGGCCTATGTGAGCTCCGGGCTGTCCAACCCCTGGGATGAGACCGAGGCCGACCCGGACAGCGTGTCCGGCCTGGGCATGGAATTCCTGCTGCAGACCACCGAACGCGCGCCGTGGGCACTGGCCCTGGTGCAGCGGTTCTGCGCCTACCAGCTGCTGCTGGCCGCCGGCCGCATGGGCACCCATGCGCCGCTGGACCTGTGGGACCGCATGCGCATCGGCGCCCCGATCGACAACGCCGACAGCCAGCTGCAGGCGTTGGTGTTCGTTGCGGCCGAGCACCTGGGCGACATCCAGAGCCTGGTCAGCGGCCAGTTCCGCTTCCTGCAGATGCTGCCCCTGACCCTGGACGAACATGCCTTCGGCCAGCAGCACGACTTCGAGACCGTGGTTGAACAGCTCCAGGCCCATCACGCCGCACCGGTGGTGGACACGCGCCGCGGCAGCATTCCGCTGCAGCCGCCGGCCTGATCCAATGGCGGCCCCGCCTGCGGGGCCGCCGCCTGTCCCCTGCACCCGACACCAAGGAACGCCGATGCGCTGGTCTGCCCTGCTTCCCCTGCTGGTGCTGTTCGCGCCGGCTGCGGCCCACGCCGATGAGATCCGCTGCCTGACCGGCGGCAGCCAGGGGCAGATCCACCTGTCCTGGAAACTGCCGGCCGAGGGACAACGCACCAGCTTCGTGCGGTATGCCGGCAAGACCGCCTGGCTGCGCCTGACCCTGCTGAGCCAGGACAGCACCGAGATGGCCGAGGGCCGCCCGTGGCAGTTCGATTCGGTGTGGGAGGAGCACCTGGACGGCAAGGTGATCGGCCACTACGCGATCTCCACCCAGGGCGCGCGCATCTACGGGTTCGACTACACCAACGCCCGCACCGGACGGCAGACGACCTTCAGCGAGGACATCGGCGCGTTGACCGACACCGGCTGCCGCTGGGACTGACGCCGGTGCATTTGTGCTGTTTTCGTCACTCACCGGCACTCAGGATTTACTTACGCCCTCCTGTGACGCCCGGCAGTAGTAATGCTGCACCGCATTGGGTAAAACTCGCAGACTAGTCAGTAGCCGTCATTTACCGCGAGGTCCCATGTCATCGTTGCTCCGGCGCAAGTCCCTAGACCAAGTCACCGTCCATGAAGCCGGCAGGCGACTGGTCCCGACCCTGAGCTGGCCGCACCTGATCGCACTGGGCATCGGCGCCATCGTCGGCACCGGCATCTACACCCTGATCGGCGTGGGCGCCAACCTGGCCGGCCCGGCCGTGCTGATCTCCTTTGCCATTGCCGGTGCGGTCTGCGCCTGCGCGGCGCTGTCCTACGCCGAACTGGCCACGATGATGCCGGCCGCCGGCAGCGCTTACACCTACAGCTACGCCGCGCTGGGCGAGATGATCGCCTGGGTGGTGGGCTGGAGCCTGATCCTGGAGTACTCCCTGGTGGTGAGTACGGTGGCGGTCGGGTGGTCCGGCTATGCGGTGGGCTTCCTGCATGGCTGGGGCATCGACCTGCCGCTGGCGCTCACCGCCGGCCCGCACGTGGCCGGCGGCTTCATCAACCTGCCCGCGGTGCTGATCACCTTCGTGGTGGCCGGCATGCTGATGGCCGGCACCAAGGAAAGCGCCACGCTCAACGCCATCCTGGTGGTGGTCAAGATCATCGCGCTGACCCTGTTCGTGGCCATCGCGCTGCCGCATTTCGATACCGCGCACATGGACCCGTTCATGCCGTTCGGCTTCGCCAAGTCGGTGGGTGTCGGCGGTGTCGAGCAGGGCGTGATGGCGGCGGCGGCGATCATCTTCTTCGCCTTCTACGGCTTCGATGCGATCTCCACCGCGGCCGAGGAAACCAAGAAGCCCGACCGTGACCTGGCCATCGGCATCATCGGGTCGATGGTGGGCTGCACCATCATCTACGTGCTGGTGGCGCTGGCCGCGGTGGGCGCGATGAGCTACACCATCTTCGGCCAGAGCGCCGAGCCGCTGGCGCTGATCCTGCGCGAGCTTGGCAGCCCGGGCGCGGCCAAGTGGATTGGTGCGGCGGCGGTGATCGCCCTGCCGACCGTGCTGCTGGCCTTCCTGTACGGGCAGAGCCGCATCTTCTTCGTCATGTCGCGCGATGGCCTGCTGCCGCGAGGGCTGTCCAAGGTCAGCGCGCGCACCGGCACGCCCATCGCCACCACGTTGTTCACCGCGGTGCTGGTCGCCGCGCTGGCCGGCGTGGCCCGCCTGGATGAAATCGCCGCCCTGGCCAATGCCGGCACGCTGGCCGCGTTCACCGCGGTGGGCCTGTGCCTGGTGGTGCTGCGCGTGCGCGAACCGGGCCGCGTGCGCAAGTTCCGCACCCCGCTGGCCTTCATCGTCGGCCCGCTGGCGGTGATCGGCTGCGTGTACCTGTTCTTCAGCCTGCCCAGCAAGACCCAGCTGTATTTCCTGGCGTGGAACGTGGTCGGCCTGATCGCCTACTTCGCCTATGGGCGGCGTAACGCGGTGATCAACAAGGCCTGATTCGAGGGCGTGCCGACCAACGATCGGCACCTACCGGGTGTGGCACACGGCGGCGGTGGGAGGCCGGGCAGAGCCCGGCTCTACGCGCTGCCGGCCACCCCGTTGTGGAAACACGGCGGCGGTGGGAAGCCGGGCAAAGCCCGGCTCTACGTGCTGCCGGCCATCCCGCCGTGGAAACACGGCGGCGGTGGGAAGCCGGGCAGAGCCCGGCTCTACGTGCTGCCGGCCACGCTCCCGTAGAGCCGGGCTCTGCCCGGCTGCTGTTGGCCATGACTGCGCGGCGCCCTCGCGCCTCGTCACTTCTTCGGCGTCGCCACCTTGTCCGCATGCGCCTGCGCCTGGGCCATCACCCGCAGCAGGTTGCCGCCCCAGATGCCGGCGATCTGCTTCTCGCTGTAGCCCTTGCGCAGCAGCCACGCGGTGATCTTCGGCAACTGGCTCACATCGGGCAGGTCCGCCAGGCCGCCACCACCGTCCCAGTCCAGACCGATCCCGGCATGCTCGGGGCCGACCACCTTGAGGATGTGCTCGAAGTGGGCGAAGAAGTCATCCAGCGTGGCCTTGCGCAGCGGGTAGCGCTGATCGAGCGCGTCCAGCCCCTGCTTCAGTGCCACGCCCTGGGCGATCGTCATCCCGTCGTAGTCGCCGCCGAGCTGCTTCATCAACGCGTCCTCGGCCTGCGCGCGCTGCTCGGTCTTGCCGGTGTCGATCAGGTAGCCACCATAGGCGTTGACCTGGATCACCCCGCCGGCCTTGGCCAGCTGCTTCAGGCGTGCATCGTCGAGGTTGCGCGGATGGTTGTAGATCGCCTTGGCCGAACTGTGCGACAGCACGAACGGCACCGGCATGCGCTCGAGCAGGTCGTCGAACACCGCGTCGGAGGCATGTGACTGGTCGATCACGATGCCCAGCCGCACCGCTTCGTCCACCAGCGCCTTGCCGGCCGGGCTGAGGCCCTTCCATTCGGCGCCCTTCTTGTCGGTGGCCGAATCGGCGAACTCGTTGTTGGCGAAATGCACCGTGCTCAGCAGGCGCAGGCCCGCCAGGTGGTAGAAGCTCAGCAGTGAGGGATCGTCCACCAGCGGGCTGGCGTTCTCCATGCTGATGTAGACCACGCGCTTGCCGGCGGCCTTGATCCGCGCCGCATCGGCGGCGGTGAGCGCCAGCTGGAAGGTGTCCGGATGCGCGGCGAGCATCGCGCGGATGTCCATCAGCCGCAGCAGCCCCGCGTCGCGATCGTGCACGTGCGCGGCTTCGCTACGGTCGCCCTGGTCGGTGTAGATCGCCCAGAAGCCGCCATCCAGCGCCCCTTCCACCATGCGCGGGTAATCCACCTGCGACAGCGCGTTGTGGTCGTGCCGCTGCTGGATGTCGAAGCCGGCGCGGTGGAAGTTGGCCGGTGTATCCAGGTGGCTGTCCAACGTGAGCAGCGTCTTCTGCAGGGCCGAGGCCCGGGCCAGTTCCTGCGGGGTGAACTCGATGGCATGGGCGGCCAGCGGCGTGCACAACGCCAGCGACACCAGCAATGACAGACTGCGCAACGTCATGACGCCTCACCTTGGATGGGAAGCGTCAGACCATAGCGCTGTGAGGACAACAAACGGTAGTGCCGGCCGCTGGCCGGCTCCTCCTGGTCTGCGATTGTCTCGGGGAGCCGGCCAGCGGCCGGCACTACCCGTTGCCGAACGTAGCCGGGATCCTGCGAATCAGTCCAGCACGCGGCAGAACACCGCCTTGAGATAGCGCGATTCCTGCACGTGCGCCATGAACGGATGGTCCGGACCGGCGCCGGCCACCTTCAGGATCTGG
The DNA here is from genome assembly GCF_000661955.1 of Stenotrophomonas rhizophila. Classification (NCBI taxonomy): domain Bacteria; kingdom Pseudomonadati; phylum Pseudomonadota; class Gammaproteobacteria; order Lysobacterales; family Lysobacteraceae; genus Stenotrophomonas; species Stenotrophomonas rhizophila. The sequence continues at coordinate 4,588,550 of NZ_CP007597.1, read as the reverse complement.
ATGGTGCGGCCGGAATAGAACGCCGCACGGCGCAGCATGTCCAGGAACTGGTCCTCGGCCACCAGGCCGGTGCACGAGAACGTGGCGAACAGACCACCGGGCTTGACCACGCCCAGCGCCAGCTTGTTCATGTCCAGGTACTTCTTCAGCGCGGTGATGACCTGGTCGCGGTCGCGGGTCATCTTGGCCGGGTCCAGGATCACCACGTCGAACTGCTCACCGCGGTTGGCCGCATCGCGCAGCCACGGGAACACGTCGGACTGGATGAACTTCGGGCGCACGTTGTTGAGGCGCGAGTTGGCCTTGGCAATGGCGATCACGTCTTCATCGATGTCGATGCCGACCACTTCCGACGCACCGCGCGCAGCGGCGTACACCGCAAAGCCGCCGGTGTTGCAGCACAGGTCGAGCACGCTCTTGCCGTCCACCTGCTCGCTGAGCCACTGGCGGTTCTCGCGCTGGTCGGCGAAGAAGCCGGTCTTGTGCGCTCCGGCCGGGTCGGCGCGGAACTTCACGCCGTACTCGGTGATCACCGAGGCTTCGGTGGTGGTGTTGCCATGGAAGTCGAAGCTTTCCTGCTTCTGCACGTGTTCGTCGGCGAAGCTGTGGAAACGGCAGCCCGGGAACTGCTCACGCAGCGCTTCGTAGATCCACTCGCGGTGGCGGAACATGCCGGCGGCGAAGAACTCCACCACCACCAGGTCGTTGTAGCGGTCCACCACCAGGCCGGACAGACCGTCGCCTTCGCTGTGCACCACGCGCCAGGCGTCGGACACCGCGTCCAGCTTCAGCACGTCGCGGCGCAGCGAGACGGCCTGGGCGATCTTGCGCGAGAACCAGCCCGCGTCGACCGGAACGGCCTGGTCGGTTTCCAGGATGCGCACGGCGATGCGCGAATGGCCGTTGTAGAAGCCCCGGCCGATCCACTCCCCGTCCACGCCGATAACGTCGACGATGGCACCGGGTTTGGGACGGACGGCCGGCTTTTCGACCAGTTTCTGGAAGATCCACGGGTGGCTGGAGCGCCAGGCGTTCTTGAGGCGGACAACGGGGGCAGGGGTATTCATGGGCGTATTGTAAACGGGAAGCCTGCAGCCCTCGGCGTTGGGAGCGACACCGCCGGCGCTCTGGGAGTGACGGCCGCAGGTCGTCAGCGCGGTAACCCCGGCCGCTACGTGATTGACGGCCAGCGGCCGTCACTACCGGTTGGGGCGTTTGGTTCAGCAGCACCGGGGCATGGAAAGGATTTGACGCCGGCCCGGCCACCCCGCAGAATCGGCCCCAGAAGGGGAGTAGCTCCCAGACGTTGTCGCCGTCAATTCGAGCCCGCAGGCTCCGGTGCAACGGCAGTCCCACCCATCGGGACTGCGAGCGAGACCTTCGCCGTATGGCGAAGCTCTGTTCCCCGGATCCCCCCGATCCTCCGTTGCAGATCCTCGCCGTCCGGCTTGAGGCAATCATTTTTCCAACGGATAAACCCAATGCAGACGATCGGTAATGTGTGGTTGTGGGGCGGCTTCGGCGCGGTGGTGATCATCGCGCTGCTGGTCGACCTCGTATTGATGCGACATGGCGGGCCGCACAAGGTCACCTTCAAGGAGGCCCTGTGGTGGTCGATCGGCTGGGTCGCCCTGGCCCTGGCCTTCAACGGCGGCCTTTGGTACTACCTGAACGAGACCGCCGGCCAGGTGGTGGCCAACAAGGTCGGCTTGGAGTTCCTGACCGGTTATCTGGTCGAGAAAGCCCTGGCCGTGGACAACATCTTCGTGTTCCTGATGATCATGGGCTACTTCGCGGTGCCCGAGGAACAGCGCCAGAAGGTGCTCATCATCGGCATTCTGGGCGCGATCGTGCTGCGTACGATCATGATCTTCGCCGGCAGCGTGCTGCTCACCAAGTTCCACTGGCTGCTCTACGTGTTCGGTGCGTTCCTGCTGTTCACCGGCTGGAAGATGTGGTTCTCGGCCGGTAGCGAGCCGGATCTTGAGACCAACCCTGCCCTGCGCTGGATGCGCAAGCACCTGCGCCTGCTGCCCGACTACGCCGGCAACGCCATGAGCGTCATGCGCGATGGCAAGCGCTGGTACACCCCGCTGTTCGTGGTGCTGATCCTGATTGCGGTCACCGACGTGATCTTCGCGGTGGACTCCATCCCGGCCATCTTCGCCATCACCACCGACCCGTTCATCGTGCTCACCTCCAACGTGTTCGCGGTGCTGGGCCTGCGCGCGATGTTCTTCCTGCTGGCCGGCATGGCCGATCGCTTCCACCTGCTGCCGTATGGCCTGGCCCTGGTGCTGGCCTTCATCGGCATCAAGATGATGCTGATCGACATCTTCAAGATCCCCACCCCGATCTCGCTGGGCGTGGTGGCCGTGATCATCGCCGCCACCGTGGTGCTGAGCCTGAAGAACCCGCCGAAGACCGGCGACGCGTAACCGACGTGCCACCGGCGGGATTGTCCCGCCGGTGGCACTACTCTCTCCCGTCGCGTTGCCCTTGTGTTCAGCCCGGGCGACGCAATCCCTAAGGGTATGAACGCCAACCTGCCCCTGCCCGCCGGCGAACCGCCGACCTCTCCCCGCAACGACCGCGGTCGCGTGCTGCGGGCGTTCAACCTGAGCCTGGCCTTCGTGCTGGTGCTGGTGGCCATCTATACCGCGCAGGGTCATTTCGACTGGCGCCCGTGGGCGGTGGCCCCGCTGGACAAGGCCGGCCTGCTTGGCATCCTCGGTGCGCCGCTGCTGCACGGTTCGGTACAGCACCTGGGGGCCAATGCCTTCGCCTTGCTGATCCTCGGGACGCTCGCCGGCAGCGTCTATCCCAAAGCCACCCTGCGCGCGCTGCCCCTGCTGTGGGTCGGCTCCGGGCTGGGCGCCTGGCTGCTGGGCGACCTGGGCAGCCGCCATCTCGGTGCCAGCGGCATCACCCACGGCCTGATGTTCCTGATCTTCGTGCTCGGGCTGCTGCGCCGCGACCGACCGGCCATTGCCGCCGGCCTGATCGCCTTCCTGTTCTACGGCAGCATGCTCATCACCATCCTGCCGCACGAGCCGGGGGTGTCCTGGCAGTCGCATATGGGCGGTGCGTTCGCCGGCATCATCAGCGCGCTGCTGTTCCGCCTGTCCGACCCGATGGCCCCGCGCAAGCGTTACAGCTGGGAAGAGGAAGACGACGAGGACGACCTGCAGCTGCAGCGTGACAACGACCTTGAACCGCCCTCCCCGCACCGCGTGCCGGTGCTGTGGCAGCCGCGCGAAGGACAGGACTTTGTGGTCCTCCCGTTCCGTCCGCGCGATCCGGGTGCGCCGCGCGAATAACGGCGGCTCACTTCGGGGGCTTGATCACGCCGGTGGCACTGATGCGCAGGCATTGCCAGGCGATGTAGCCCACCACCAGCACTTCCACCACGCCGAACAGCGTGTGGACCGAGAACGCCATGGGGCGCTCGTCCCACAGGTAGCTGTGCGATCCGGTGCGGAATCCGCTGACACGCAGGCGTCCGGTGAACAGCGCCGTTCCCACGGCCAGTGCCTGGGACAGCTCCAGTACCGCCAGGAACAGCCCAAACAGCGCGACCACCGCACGGGCAAGGAGGCCGATCCTGTCGTTGGGGTCGGACGCATTCGGCGCATTGGGGGTGGACGCTTTCCGCACCACGCGGGGTGGCGGGGCATGCACCGCGTTGAATGCCTCTGCGCGCCGTCGCCAGGCCGGTAGTGGGGCCACCGGGCGGGCGTCTGCACCGGCAGCATCCCGTTCAACGCGGGTGACTGCCACCTGCAGGTAGCCGGCAACTTCGCCAAGCCACCGCTCTGTCGACGGTCGGCCCGGCAGAAGCGCGAAGTTGCCGGGGCTGAGGCAGTGTTCGCGTCCGTCGGGCAGGATCATCCAGAGCGTACCGATGGCTGGCCGGGCATCCTTGCGGACGCGCAACTCCAACGCGGTGGGTCGGCCAAGTGCGAACTGCTCGACCTGCTCACGCAGGCCCAGCAGCATCCGCCGGCGGCGTTCAACCACGTCGTTGCGCCGGGACAGGGTGAGGATCTCCCGCGGCGCTAACGACCAAAGCGCCAGCAGGCTCATCGCGGGCGGCAACAGCATCGCCAACCCTGCCAGCAGCGTATTCACCAGTGAGCCGGCCTTCATTCCCGCCATCAGCGCCGCCGCGGGGATGCCGAAGCCGATGGCCAGGAACATCAGCACCATGCCACCGAGCACATGGTTGTGTGAGCGAATGCGTAGATCGCCGTCCGGCGTGTGTTCGTAGCGATGCCCGATCAGCATGCGACCTCCTTGTCTGCCGGGCACGGTAACGCGCGCAGCGCGCGGCCGGCAAGCACGGCTGGGGCATGGCCCGGTCGGTACCTACGGGTTTGCCACCGCCGTGCCATCGCCATCCACCGCGCGCCGGCCCAGCGCCGGATCATCGGTGAAGAAGGCATCGATACCGGTGGCCAGATAGGCGCGCATCTCAGCCACGGAGCCATCGGCGTTGCGCGCGTTCGGTTCGCCCTTGCGGAACTCGGCGGCCTGGAACGGGTTCTCCGGGCGGAACGTGTACGGAACCACCATCAGCCCTGCCGCGTGTGCATCGCGCACCAGCGACGTAGGCGTGCCGAGCGTGCCGGCGGCGTCCAGCGGAATGATCAGACGCAGGCTCGGGCCGATGCCGTCGGCATAGGCGGCCACCTGCTCCAGCCCGGCCGGGGTGATGATGTCGGCATAGCGCTGGCTGCCCTTGGCGGCCAGCACGTCGCCGGGCTGCTGCTTCGGGTCGCCGATCAACTGCAGCAGGCGGATGTTGGAATCGGGTGCCAGCTTGCTGCGCAGGTAACGCAGGTTGCCCACCTCGAACGACTGGATCGTCACCGGTGCCACGCGGGTATAGGCGTTGCCCTGCAGCGTGGCCAGCACCTTGTCTTCCATCGGCAGGCCGATGCCCTTGAAGTAGGTGCCGTGCTTGATCTCCGGCACCAGCCCGATGCCGCGGTTGGCGCGGCCGGCCTGCTGGACCAGGAAGGCGATGATCTCGTCCAGGGTGGCGATGCGGAACTGGCCGTCGAAGGCGGTGCTGCGCAGCTGCGGCAGGCGCTCGCGGGCGTACAGCGTCTTCAGCTCGGCCAGGGTGAAGTCTTCGGTGAACCAACCCTCCACGCGTTCGCCGTCGATGCTCTTGACCGTCTTGCGGCTGGCGAACTCCGGGTGCGCGGCGACGTCGGTGGTGCCGCCGATCTCGTTCTCGTGGCGGGACACCAGCACGCCGTCCTTGGTCATCACCAGGTCCGGTTCGATGTAGTCGGCGCCGTCGGCGATGGCCTGGGCATAGGCGGCCAGGGTGTGCTCGGGCAGCAGCGCACTGGCGCCGCGATGGCCGTACACCGCCGCCTTGCGCGGCGCGGGAGGGGAAGATTCAGCGCTCATGGCCACCGATGGTGCCACGGTCAGCGACAACAGCAAGGCACAACCCCACGACAACTTCGACACTGCAAACCCCTGTTTGATGCGGCCCGCGCCAACGCGGCCGGGCGTGGATGGACCGGCGCATTGTGGTGGTGCGGTGTGACAGGGGGAAGAAACGGCACGCGGAAGGGCCGATGGACGTGGCAGAACCGGCTTCAGGAATCCTCGCCGGGCTGCCCTGATGCGCTACCAACCGCTTCCACCGCCTTTATCACCTTGTCGAAATCACTTTCGAACAATCGCGGGCTGATGGCATCGAGGTTGTAGTGGTCCACGCCTCGGGACACCGTGCGGCTGCCTTCCTGCTGAACTATCCGGAATTTCCGGAGGGTTGCCGCTGGGGTCAGCTCTTCGCTGTCAAAGATATTCTTCAGATGTTCATTGACCGTCCGAACGTCCACGCCGAACAACGCGGCCATCCGCTTCTGCGACAGCCAGATCGAATCGTCCTCGTAACGGGCCTCGATGCTCTGATCGCCCGTCTGGCTGGTGAAGATCAGGAACTCGACAGTACTGTTGCGGATCAATGTTGTCGTGCCCATCACCGGATCCTCAAAGGGGCTGTCACGCGACTGGGGCGTACTCCGGGGAGTCTGGTCGGTCTAACGCCGGCAAGGTGTGTCTGATGACGCACTTTCGGCGCTGACGATCATAGCCCCTACTTCCCGATGCAGAAGCTGGAGAAGATCCGCCCCAGCAGATCATCGGCGCTCATCCGCCCGGTGATCTCGCCCAGTGCCTCATGCGCCAGGCGCAGTTCCTCGGCGGCCAGCTCCAGGTGTTCGTGGACCAGCTCGGCTTCGGCGCGCTCGGCGTGGCCGATGGCCAGCACGATGGCCTCCACATGGCGGGCGCGGGCGGAGAACTCGCCGTCCACGCTGTCGCCGGCGCTGCCGCTGGCCAGTTCGCGCAGGCGGGCGTGCAGGCGGTCCAGGCCCTGGCCGGTGGCGGCGGAGACGTGGACGACGTTCGCCTCGCTGTCGCCGGGAAGGTGCTCCAGCAGGTCGCTCTTGTTGTGGATCCACAGCTGCTGCGGCACGCCGGCCAGGGCGTCGGCCACCGCGGCATGCCCGGCCTGCGGGTCGCGGGCGTCGAGCACGATGATGGCCAGGTCGGTGCGCTGCATCTCCACGTGTGCGCGGCGCATGCCTTCGCGCTCGATCGCGTCGCCGCCGTCGCGCAGGCCGGCGGTGTCGACCAGGGTCAGTTCGAGGCCATCGATGCGGATGGTTTCACGCAGGGTGTCGCGGGTGGTGCCGGCGATGTCGGTGACGATGGCGCGCTCGCTGCCGGCCAATGCGTTGAGCAGCGAGCTCTTGCCGGCGTTCGGCGGGCCCACCAGCACCGCATGCAGGCCATCGCGCAGCTTGCGGCCGCGCTCGGCATCGTCGCGCAGCTGCCCCAGCGCGCGCAGCGCCTGGCCCAATCCGGCCCGCACCTGTTCGCCGCCCAGCGTGTCCAGCGGCTCGTCGGCGAAGTCGATCGCCGCTTCAACATGGATGCGGAGCAGAACAAGCTGTTCTGCCACCTCGTCCACGCGGCGCGAGAACACCCCGTCCAGCGACCGCCGCGCAGCGCGCGCTGCGCGGGTATCGCTGGCCGCGATCAGGTCGGCGATGGCTTCGGCCTGGGCCAGGTCGAGCTTGCCGTTGAGGAAGGCGCGCTCGCTGAATTCACCCGGCCGGGCCTGCCGCGCGCCCAGCGCGATGCAGCGCGCGACCAGCTGCTGCAACACCACCGGGCTGCCATGGCCCTGCAGTTCCACCACGTCTTCGCCGGTGAAGCTGTGGGGGGCCGGGAACCACAGCGCGATGCCATCGTCGATCACCTCGCCCTGCGCATCGCGGAAACGGGCGTAATGCGCCTGTCGCGGCTGCATCGTGCGCACGCCGATGGCATCGGCGATGCCGCGCGCACGCGGGCCGCTCAGGCGCAGCATGCCGACGCCGCCGGCACCGGGCGCGGTGGCGATGGCAACGACGGTGTCGATGTTGGACGGGGTGGTCATCGCTCAGAGCTTCTCCAGCTGGGCGCGGGCCTGGGCCGCGGCGCTGCCCTGCGGTTGCAGGGCCAGGTAGGTGCTGTAGGCCTGCTTGGCCTTGGCCTTGTCGCCGGCATGGAAGTAGGCGTCGCCCAGGTTGAAGTGGGCCACCGCCCGCGAGGGATCGATCTTCAAGGTGTTCTCCAGCCAGCGTGCCGCTTCGGCATAACGCTGCTGCCGGTAGTACACGAAGCCCAGGTTGTTGGCGGCCTGGGCGAAGTCCGGACGCAGCTTCAGCGCTTCGGTGAACTGGGCCACTGCCTCGTCGTAGCGCTTCTCGCGGTACAACTGCAGGCCGCGGTCGTTGGCCTGCTGCGCGCGCTGGCGGTCGGACGTCGGCGCAGCCGCCGGCACCACCAGCGTGCTCTTGCCGCCCTGCAGGTCGGCCACGGTCACCGGCGCTTCGTCCTTGCCCTTGGCGTCCTGCGCCGCGTCGACCTTGTTGTTCAACGCGATGGCGTCGGCCGACAACTGGCGGGTATCGGCGGTGAGGTATTCCTGGCTGTCGGGCACCTGGAACACGAACTCGCCGCCCTGCGACCCCGGCAGGCTGCCAAAGGCGGGCGTCTGCTGCGACACCGCCGACACGGCCGGGGCCACGTACGCGGCCAGCTCGGTGCCGGTGATCAGTCCGTCGCCGTTGAGGTCGCCCTTGCCGGCCAGGGCCTGCAGCAACACCCAGGTGAACACCGAATGGCCGTTCGGGCCGGCATCGGCCACCTGCTGGTCGGCGCCACCGGCGGTGAGCATCTGGCGCGCGCTGCGGCGTGCGTTCTCGCGCAGGAACGCCGACGACGAGGGCCCGCCGCGGGTCAGGCCGAGGCCGCTGTAGCAGGCGTCCATCACGAACATCACGTGCTTGGCCTGCATGCTCTCGGCGATGTTCTGGATGTCGGTCATCGCGATGGCATCGGTGGCGAACTCATCCGGGTTGGAATCCACCGGGATGATGTAGCCCAGGTCACGGCCCGAGGCCAGGCGGCGGGTGGCGCCATGGCCGGCGAAGAACACGAACACCCGGTCATCGCGCCCGGTGCGGTCATCGGCCAGGCGATCATGGAAGGCGGCCAGGATATTGTTGCGGGTGGCCTGCTGGTTCTTCAGCACGATCACCTGCGACGACGGGAAGCCGAACTGCCCGGTCAGGGTGTCGGCGATGGCCTGTGCATCGTGGCTGGCGTACTCCAGCTTCGGCCACTTGGCGTAGTCATCGATGCCGATCACGATCGCCCAGGACTTCTGGTAGCCGGTGGTGACGGTGGCCGTGCTGCTGGCGCCCTTGCGCGGGCGGGCCACGCTGAAGTCGCGGCCATTCCAGCCGGCGAACTGGTAGCCATCGGCAATCAGCCGGTCCAGGATCTGCGGCAGCGCCTTGACCGCGCGGTCATGGATGTCGTGGAACAGGATGATGCCGCGCTGTTCCTTCTGCACCTGGTCGACCACGCGCTGCACGATCGACTCGGGCACCGGGTCGGCCCAGTCCATCGAGTCGATGTTCCACATGATCGACTTCAGCCCGGCCTCGTTGAGCAGCTGCAGGCCTTCAGCGTTGCGCGCGCCGTACGGGAAGCGGAACAGCGGCGCGCGCTTGTCATCCACGTCCTTGAGCAGTGTGTCGGTGGACAGCACCTGCTCGCGCAGCGCATCGCCGGTGGTGCGCGACAGCTGCGCGTGGGTCAGGCTGTGGTTGCCCACTGCGTAGCCCTGTTCCATCAGGTTGCGGCTGATGCCGGCCAGCGGGCCCAGCGTGACCTTGCCATCGGCCTGCACTTGACCGAGGTTGCGGCCCACTTCGAAGAACACACCGGGCACGTCGTAGCGCTGCAGGATGGCCACCACTTCGTCGGTGTAGGCCTTGTGCGGGCCATCGTCGAAGGTGAGCACCACGGTCTTGGGCGGCAGGTCGCGGCCGAAGATCTCGCGGTCGCTGTCCTTCATCGACATCGGGTACGGCTCGATCACGCCGTAGTCGCGCAGGATGTCGGCGCGGCGGTACTGCGCGTGCAGGTGGGTGATGTAGTCGTCCCACTTCTCGCGCTTGAGCGCGATTGCCCGGGTGCGGTCGAAGCGGCTGAAGATGCGGGTGATTTCCTGGTTGTAGGTGCGCTCGATCTCATCCAGCGCCTCCAGGTCTTCCCCGATCCGCTGGTGCAGCTTCACCGCAGGCAGCGAGGAATCCTTGCCCACGCGCTCGTGCAGGTCGCGCAGTACTTCGCGGAAGGCCAGGCGGTCGGCATCGAACAGGTCCGGCGCCGATTCGATGTAGTCCAGCACCGTGCCCAGGGAGGCGAAGCGTTGCGGGCTCGGGCTGCGCAGCAGCGTGTCGAACTGGGCGGCGATGGCGGCGCGCTGCGCCAGGCCGTCGTGGAACAGCTGCTGGCCGATGCGGCTGGAGGTGGCGCGATCGGCCGGCGACTGCTGCGCCTCGTCGGCCAGCAGCACGATGATGCGGCGGTGGCCGTCGAGCTGCTTCTGCAAGGCCGCCAACAGCGGCGCGGCCGCCGGATCCGCGGCGGCGGCGGCCGCCTGCGCGCGGGGCGTGGCCGGCGTCTGGAAGTCGGTCGCGTCCTGCCGGCCACAACCGGCCATCGCCAAGGTCAGCAGCAGCACGGGCACGGGCAGACGGAACAGCGACGACGCAGGGGGCATGGGGGGACTCGGGGAAACGCGGCAACGGTGGCGGGGATTGTATCGCCGCCAAAGAAAAACCCGCCGGATGGCGGGTTTTTCAGGGGCAACCAACCAGGGGTCGGTTTTATTTCTTTTTGATCGGCGCGGTGGTGGCCGGCACCGGGTCGCTGCCGTGGCGCTTGGTCATCCACCACTGCTGCAGCAGGCCCAGGCCACCGTTGACCACCCAGTACAGCACCAGGCCGGACGGCATGAAGGCCATCATGACGCCGAACACCAGCGGCATCATCTGCATCATCTTGGCCTGCATCGGGTCCATGCCCGGCGCCGGGGTCAGCTTCTGCGTGGCCCACATCACCGCCACGTTGATCACCGGCAGGATGAAGTACGGGTCGCGTGCGGTCAGATCCTGGATCCAGCCCAGCCACGGCGCCTGGCGCAGTTCCACCGATTCCACCAGCACCCAGTACAGGGCGAAGAAGATCGGCATCTGGATCAGGATCGGCAGGCAGCCGCCCATCGGGTTGATCTTTTCCTTCTTGTACAGCTCCATCATCGCGGTCTGGAACTTCTGGCGGTCATCGCCATAGCGTTCCTTGAGCTGCGCGATGCGCGGCTGGAAGCGACGCATCTTGGCGCCACTCTTGTACTGCACCGCCGACAGCGGATACAGCACCAGCTTCAGCAGCACCACCAGGCCGACGATGGCCCAGCCCCAGTTGTTGACCACCTTGTGGACCTGGTTCAACACCCAGAACAGGCCCTGGCCGATGATGGCCATAAGCGAGAAGCGGCTGTAGTCGACCACGCGGTCCAGGCCCTTCACGTCTTCCTTGGCGAGCAGGTTGACCAGCTTCGGGCCCACCCACAGACGTGCCTCGGTGCTGGCCTGCTGGCCGGCGGCCACGGTGAAGGCCGGGCCGGTGGCCTGGATCTGGTCGCGACCGTCATGCTGGGACAGCACGTAGTTGGCGGCCTGGTCCGGCTGCGGGATCCACGCGGTGAAGAAGTGGTGCTGCAGCATCGCCAGCCAGCCGCCGGTGATGGTGCGGTTGAGGTTGCCGTCGTCCAGGTAATCCTTGAACGCGCGACGCTCATAGCCGTCCTGCGGGCTGAACCAGGTCGCGCCGTTGAAGCTGAACGAGTCCGGGTTGGTCATGCTGCGCGACAGGATGGTCGGGGTGCGGTCCAGGGTGCGGTACACGTAGCCGTTCCACGGCGCGGTGCTGCCGTTGACCACTTCGTCCTTCACCTTGATCGCGTACTCGTTGCGGCCCAGGGTGTAGGTACGGCGAATGGTCACGCCGTTGGGACCGTTCCACACGAACGGGATCTGCAGTTCCTTCTGGTCTTTGCCCAGCACGAAGTCGCGGCTGTCGCCGACCAGCTTGAAGCCATTGGCTTCGGGCACCGGCATGCTCTTGTCCTGACTGGTCCAGCCGCTCACCGCGCGATACGGGTGCGTGCTCTCTTCGGTCAGCAGGCGCACCGGCGGGCTGCCGTCGGCCTTGGTCTGCGGGAACTGCAGCAGCTCGGCGTCCAGCACCGTGCCACCGTCCAGCACCAGGCGCAGGACGTCGGTGGTGACGGTCACGCGGGCGGCGCCGGCCTGGGCCTGGGCGGCCGGCTGGTTGGCCGGTGCGCTGCCCGGGGCCTGTGGCACCGTCGCGCCCGGGACCGACCCGGCGGCACCCGGCACGGTCGCCTGGGTCTGGGCAGCCACCGTCGGGGTGGCCGGCGCGGCCTTGTCGCGGCCCCACTCCATCCACAGCAACACGGCCACCATCAGCCAGGCAAAAATCAGGAAAACGCGGGTCTGGTTCATCAGCGGGCAGGCTCGACGGGGCCGGCAGGTGAGGCCGGCTCGGACTGGGAAAGGGGTGCAACGCCCAGGGGCGGCGGCATTGTGCCGTCCGCGCCCGGCATGGGCAATGCGCCAAGGCGGCGCAGCAGGCGTTCAAAGGCCTGACGGATGTCTGCATTGCTGGCGGTACGGGCGGCGCTACGGGCAACGACGACAAAATCGCCGGCACTCATCCACGGCCGTAGGTGGCGTGTGGCATCGCGCAGCACACGCTTCACTCGGTTGCGACCCACGGCTCGGGGATCGACTTTGCGCGACACGGCGAGACCCAACCTGGCTGGCGTATCGCTCTTCAGCCAGTGCAGGGTCATCAGCGGATCGGACACACGGCGGGCGCCGTTGAAGACCGTTGTATATTCGGCACGCGTACGAACCCGCGCAGAGCGAGGAAATCGCTTGCGCGGGTCGGAACTGCTCACAGTCAGGATTGCGTCTGCCGCGGGAAGCGGCATTGCAATCAAGCGCTCAGGACTTTACGGCCCTTGGCGCGGCGACGCGACAGGATCTTGCGGCCGTCAGCGGTCTTCATACGGGCACGGAAGCCATGGTCGCGCTTACGCTTGAGGTTGCTGGGTTGGAAAGTGCGCTTGGTGGCCATGCGGGCCTCTATATGAAGGGGACGGAAAGAACCGGAAATTCTATAGACCTGACCAAGGTGCCGTCAAGTGTCTGGCACTACGGGATTTCATCCGGCTGTGCAATAGCTGTGGATCATTTTGTGAATAACTTTGGGACAACCATTCCCGGCCCCCCTCGTCGGTGGTAGTCTGCGCCATCCATTCTTCCCTCCTTCCGGCCTGCGGTGCGGCGGTTTCCTACGCCTGTACGCTGGCCCCAGACGATTATTGCCGATGGATGCCTGGTCCCGTTGTCTCGAACGCCTCGAAGCGGAGTTCCCGCCCGAGGATGTTCACACCTGGTTGAAGCCACTGCAGGCCGATCTGCGCGTGGACAGCCTGGTGCTTTATGCGCCAAACGCCTTCATTGTCGACCAGGTGCGCGAGCTGTACCTGCCGCGCATCAAGGAACTGCTGGCGCACTTCGCCGGTTTCGGCGACGTTTTTCTTGAAATCGGCTCGCGTCCGCGGGCCGTGGAGGCGCAGATTGCGCCGAATCCGAGCTTCAGCGCCCCGGCCGTGGCGGCCGAACCGCTGGTGCCGTTCGCCGGCAACCTGGATTCGCACTACACCTTCGCCAACTTCGTGGAAGGCCGCAGCAACCAGCTGGGCCTGGCCGCGGCGTTCCAGGCGGCGCAGAAACCGGGTGACCGGGCGCACAACCCGCTGCTGCTGTACGGCGGCACCGGCCTGGGCAAGACCCACCTGATGTTCGCGGCCGGCAATGCAATGCGCCAGGCCAATCCGGCTGCCAAGGTCCTGTACCTGCGCTCGGAACAGTTCTTCAGCGCGATGATCCGGGCGTTGCAGGAAAAAACCATGGATCAGTTCAAGCGCCAGTTCCAGCAGGTGGACGCGCTGCTGATCGATGACATCCAGTTCTTCGCCGGCAAGGACCGTACCCAGGAAGAGTTCTTCCATACGTTCAATGCCCTGTTCGACGGCAAGCAGCAGATCATCCTGACCTGCGACCGGTACCCGCGCGAAGTCGAGGGCCTGGAAGCACGGCTCAAGTCGCGCCTGGCCTGGGGCCTGTCGGTGGCCATCGAACCGCCGGACTTCGAGACCCGCGCCGCGATCGTGCTGGCCAAGGCACGTGAGCGTGGCACCGAGATTCCCGACGATGTGGCGTTTCTGATTGCCAAGAAGATGCGCTCCAATGTCCGCGACCTCGAGGGTGCGCTGAATACCCTGGCCGCACGCGCCAACTTCACCGGCCGTGCGATCACCACTGATTTTGCGCAGGAAACCCTGCGCGACCTGCTGCGCGCCCAGCAGCAGGCGATCAGCATTCCCAACATCCAGAAAACCGTGGCCGACTACTACGGGCTGCAGATCAAGGATCTGCTGTCCAAGCGTCGGACCCGGTCGCTGGCCCGTCCGCGCCAGGTAGCCATGGCGCTGACCAAGGAACTCACCGAGCACAGCCTGCCGGAAATCGGCGATGCCTTTGCCGGCCGGGACCACACCACGGTGCTGCATGCCTGCCGTCAGATCCGGACGTTGATGGAAGCCGACGGCAAGTTGCGGGAAGACTGGGACAAGCTGATCCGGAAGTTGAGCGAATGATGCATGCACGCCGCACAGGCGTCATCGCATAAAACGGTGCAGAATCCGGTAGCAAGCAGGGGACAGGGTGTGGATAAGAAATCGGGTAAATTTCCCGGGTGATTTATCCACAGCTTCACCCTCCCCCCGAGGGTTAGTAGTGCAGAGGGTTTCAGGCTCTGAAACCTCTTTGTTTACAAAGACTTAGCTGTGTTTTCCAGCGATTCTGTTCCTACCATCACCACCAAGCTTTTGATTTATTCCATATTTTTTTAAAGCATAGGGGCACGGAACCACATGCGTTTCACACTGCAGCGCGAAGCCTTTCTCAAGCCGTTGGCACAAGTCGTCAACGTGGTCGAACGCCGCCAGACCCTGCCGGTTCTGGCAAATTTCCTGGTCCAGGTGCAGAACGGGCAGCTGTCGCTGACCGGTACGGACCTGGAAGTGGAAATGGTGTCGCGGATCGCGGTGGAAGATGCCCAGGACGGCGAGACCACCATCCCCGCCCGCAAGTTGTTCGAGATCATCCGCGCCCTGCCCGACGGCAGCCGGATCACCGTCTCGCAGACCGGTGACAAGATCACCGTGCAGGCAGGCCGCAGCCGATTCACCCTGGCAACCCTGCCGGCCAACGACTTCCCGTCTGTGGACGAAGTCGAAGCCACCGAGCGTGTGGCCATCGGCGAAGCCACCCTGAAGGAACTGATCGAGCGCACTGCGTTCGCGATGGCCCAGCAGGACGTGCGCTACTACCTCAACGGCCTGCTGTTCGATCTGCGCGGCGATGCCCTGCGGACCGTCGCCACTGACGGACACCGCCTGGCGCTGTGCGAAACCGAGCTGGAAAAAGCCAGCGGCGCCAAGCGTCAGATCATCGTGCCGCGCAAGGGCGTGACCGAACTGCAGCGTCTGCTGGAAAGCGGCGATCGCGAGATCGAGCTGGAAGTCGGTCGCAGCCACGTGCGGGTCAAGCGCGACGATGTGACCTTCACCTCGAAGCTCATCGATGGCCGCTTCCCGGATTACGAGGCAGTGATCCCGATCGGTGCCGACCGTGAAGTGAAGGTCGACCGCGAAGCACTGCGGGCCTCGCTGCAGCGCGCCGCGATCCTGTCCAACGAGAAGTACCGCGGTATCCGCGTGGAAGTCTCGCCGGGCAACCTGAAGATCAGCGCGCACAACCCGGAGCAGGAAGAAGCCCAGGAAGAGATCGAAGCCGACACCACGGTCAGCGACCTGGCCATCGGCTTCAACGTGAACTACCTGCTGGACGCGTTGTCGGCACTGCGCGATGAGCACGTCGTCATCCAGCTGCGTGATTCGAACTCCTCTGCCCTGGTCCGTGAGGCCAGCAGCGAGAAGTCGCGTCATGTGGTGATGCCGCTGCGTCTCTGACCTGACGCATGGTTCCACGTGGAACCGATGTGTTGAAGAAGCCCGGCCAAGTGCCGGGCTTTTTTTTGTTCCACGTGGAGCATTGCGTTTCAAGGTAACGGGCAGCGGTTTGGATCCTGGTTGGTGGCTGCCGTCGAAAGCGTTGATCAACGACTCGCGACAGGGCTGTTCGCACCAAGTTTCGACGTCGGCAGACCCGACGCATCGCGCAGAGGTTTCCCCTGCTCCGAAGCCTTGCTTTCGCGTTCCATGCCGACGGCTCGTTTGCCTGTCCGGATCACTGCTCTATGCTTTAAAAACTGTATATAAATCTAAAGCTAGGTGGTGGTGGTAGGGCCAGATTTGGTTGAAAAGTACCTTATCTTATTGAAATTCAAGGGAATGTTAGGCCTGAAACCCCCTACATAAGGCCCCCTGAGGCTGGGGGTGATCCTGTGGATATCTTTCAAGGCGGGTTTTGGGCCTGTTTTTATCCACAGCTCGTACATGAGTTGTGCATAAGTCATACAGAGCCTCTGTGGACAGCGAAATGCAGCCGCACCGTATTTGGCCAGATCTGAATAGGCATGCCGGGTCCAGTGCAGCAGATTTCAAAGAATTTACCCGCTGCAGTAATCGGCCCCCCGAAGGGCCAGGCAAAAACCCATCAATTTTCTTGAAATCTGCAGGCCTGCCGCCCTGCCCGGCCGCCAGATTTCAAGAAATTCACGGTGCTGCGTGGCCATGTGGCGGGCGGCTCCGTGCCCTGCGCTGGTGGATCGACGTGGATCGGGGGAGCAGGAAGCGCGTTCACCCCGCGGCCCACGTGAAACACACCCGATGCAGTAAGCTGATCGATTGCCCCTACCCGACTGCCGCCTTGTGCGGCCGTGATTGACTGCATGCACATCCGCCGCTTGTCCCTGCACCAGGTTCGCCGCTTTGACCTCGTGGAACTGGCCCCCGAGCCGGGCATCAACCTGATTACCGGTGACAACGGTGCCGGCAAGACCAGCGTGCTGGAGGCCCTGCATGTGATGGCGTACGGGCGTAGTTTCCGCGGACGGGTGCGCGACGGCCTGGTGCGCGAAGGACAGGACGCGCTGGAAGTCTTCGTGGAGTGGGACGAATGCCGCGAAGGCGCACCAAGTTCCACGCGGCGCAAGGCCGGGCTGCGTCACAGCGGGCAGGAATGGAAGGGTCGGCTCGATGGCGAAGACGTTGCGCAGCTGGGAAACCTTTGCGCTGCGCTGGCCGTGGTGACCTTCGAGCCCGGCAGCCATGCCTTGGTCAGCGGCGGTGGCGAACCGCGCCGTCGCTTCCTCGATTGGGGTTTGTTCCACGTGGAACCAGACTTCCTGGCATTGTGGCGGCGCTACTCGCGGGCACTGAAGCAGCGCAACGCCCTGCTCAAGCAAGGGGGCAACGCCCATGCACTGGACGCCTGGGACCACGAGCTGGCCGAAGCGGGAGAACCGCTGACCACGCGCCGCCAGCATTACCTCGAGCGGCTGCAGGACCGGGCCACCGCGTTGGCCCAGGTGCTGGCACCGAACCTGGGCATACAGTCGATGACGCTGAGCCCGGGCTGGCGCAAACAGGAGGTGTCCCTGTCCGATGCCCTGTTGCTCGCCCGGGAACGCGACCGCATGGCCGGCTACACCTCCGTCGGCCCGCACCGGGCGGACTGGAGCGTGGGCTTCGCCAGCATTCCAGGCCGCGACGCCTTGTCCCGCGGCCAGGCCAAACTCACCGCATTGACCTGCCTGTTGGCCCAGGCCGAGGACTACGCCGAGCAGCGCGGCGAATGGCCGGTGATCGCACTGGACGACTTGTCCTCCGAACTGGATCGCAACCACCAGGCCCGGGTTCTGGACCGGTTGAAGTCCGGGCCCGCGCAGATATTCATCACCGCCACCGAGACCCCGGCGGCGCTGCACGACGCAACCGATATCACCCGGTTCCACGTGGAACATGGGCAGGTCCAGCCTGTGCCATAGTGGTCGGGAGGGCGCATGCGCCCGGCTGGTATAATTGCTGTTGCAACCCCTTACCCACGGTGCCCCGCGTCAAGCGGCGGCCCGACCTGCGGAGCCTACGGCAAGCGCAATGACTGAAGAACAGAACACCCCGGCAAACAGCGGCAACTACGACGCCAACAGCATCACCGCCCTGGAAGGGCTGGAAGCTGTCCGCAAGCGTCCTGGTATGTACATCGGCGACGTCCATGACGGCACCGGTCTGCACCACATGGTGTTCGAGGTCGTCGACAACTCCATCGATGAAGCCTTGGCCGGCCACGCCGACCACGTGTCTGTGATGATTCACGCCGATGGCTCGGTCTCCGTCTCCGACAACGGCCGCGGTATCCCGACCGGCAAGCACGAGCAGATGAGCAAGAAGCTCGACCGCGATGTGTCTGCTGCCGAAGTGGTCATGACCGTGCTGCACGCAGGCGGCAAGTTCGATGACAACAGCTACAAGGTGTCCGGCGGCTTGCACGGCGTCGGCGTCAGCGTGGTCAACGCGCTGTCGCAGAAGCTGGTCCTGGACATCTACCAGGGCGGCTTCCACTACCAGCAGGAATACGCCGACGGTGCGGCACTGCACCCGTTGAAGCAGGTGGCCGCCAGCACCAAGCGCGGCACCACCCTGCGCTTCTGGCCGTCGCTGAAGGCGTTCCACGACAACGTGGAATTCCACTACGACATCCTGGCCCGTCGCCTGCGTGAGCTGTCCTTCCTCAATTCCGGCGTCAAGATCGTGCTGGCGGACGAGCGCGGCGATGGCCGCCGCGACGACTTCCATTACGAAGGCGGCATCCGCAGCTTCGTGGAGCATCTGGCGCAGTTGAAGACGCCGCTGCACCCGAATGTGATCTCGGTAACCGGCGAGTCCAACGGCATCACCGTGGACGTGGCGCTGCAGTGGACCGATTCCTACCAGGAAACGATGTACTGCTTCACCAACAATATTCCGCAGAAGGACGGTGGTACCCACCTCGCCGGCTTCCGCGGCGCGCTGACCCGCGTGCTCAACAACTACATCGAGCAGAACGGCATCGCCAAGCAGGCCAAGATCAACCTGACCGGCGATGACATGCGCGAAGGCATGATCGCCGTGCTGTCGGTCAAGGTGCCGGACCCGAGCTTCTCCAGCCAGACCAAGGAAAAGCTGGTCAGCTCGGACGTGCGCCCGGCCGTGGAAAGTGCCTTCGGCCAGCGCCTGGAAGAATTCCTGCAGGAAAACCCGAACGAAGCCAAGGCGATTGCCGGCAAGATCGTTGACGCTGCGCGTGCCCGTGAAGCGGCGCGCAAGGCGCGCGATCTGACCCGCCGCAAGGGCGCGCTGGATATCGCAGGCCTGCCCGGCAAGCTGGCCGACTGCCAGGAAAAAGATCCGGCGCTGTCCGAACTGTTCATCGTCGAGGGTGACTCGGCAGGTGGCTCGGCCAAGCAGGGACGCAACCGCAAGAACCAGGCGGTACTGCCGCTGCGCGGCAAGATCCTCAACGTGGAACGTGCCCGCTTCGATCGCATGCTGGCCTCGGACCAGGTCGGTACGCTGATCACCGCGCTGGGTACCGGCATCGGTCGTGACGAGTACAACCCGGACAAGCTGCGCTACCACCGCATCATCATCATGACCGACGCCGACGTCGACGGCGCGCACATCCGTACGCTGCTGTTGACCTTCTTCTACCGGCAGATGCCGGAGCTGATCGAGCGCGGCCACATCTACATCGGCCTGCCGCCGCTGTACAAGATCAAGCAGGGCAAGCAGGAGCTGTACCTGAAGGACGACCCGGCGCTGGATGCCTACCTGGCCAGCAGCGCGGTGGAAAACGCGTCGCTGATTCCGGCCGATGGCGAACCGGGCATTGAAGGTGTGGCCCTGGAAAAGCTGCTGCTGTCCTACGCCTCGGCGCAGGAAGCGATCAGCCGCAACGCCCACCGGTACGACCGCCAGGTCCTTGAAGCCCTGATCGATTTCACCCCGATGGACCTGGAACACCTGCGCAAGGCCGGTGCCGATGAGGGCCTGGGTGCGCTGGCGACGCGTCTCAACCGCAGCAGCCTGGGCTCGCCGCGTTTCAGCCTGGAGCTGCAGGAACCCACCGAGGAGCGTCCGGCCGCGCTGCTGGTCACGCGCCGCCACATGGGCGAAGCGTTGATCCAGGTGCTGCCGTTGTCGGCCTTCGAAACCGGTGAACTGCGTGCCCTGCACCAGTCCTCGCTGCTGCTGCACGGCCTGGTCCGCGCCGGTGCGAAGATCAGCCGTGGCGCCAAGTCGGCCGAGATCGAGAGCTTTGCGCAGGCACGCGAGTGGCTGCTCGAGGAAGGCAAGAAGGGCCGCCAGATCCAGCGCTTCAAGGGCCTTGGCGAAATGAACCCGGAACAGCTGTGGGACACCACGGTCAACCCGGACACCCGCCGCCTGCTGCAGGTGCGGATCGAAGACGCCGTTGCGGCCGACCAGATCTTCAGCACCTTGATGGGCGATGTGGTGGAGCCACGTCGTGACTTCATCGAAGACAACGCGTTGAAGGTCGCCAACCTGGATATCTGACACAATCGGGACACGGTCGGCCGCCTGCGCACTGCAGGCGGGCCGGCCAACGTCTTCTGCTGCCAGGAATCCGATGTCTGCTACCGCACCGGCGTCCACCGCCACGCCCCCGTTGCCCCCTGCCTCGCCGTCGGCCTCCGGCGGCAAGAGCGGTTCCCCCGTTGCCGGCTTCTTCATCGACCTGGGCATTGCTGTCGTCGCGCTGTTCGGGCTCAGCCTGATCAGTGGACTGGCCTGGGGCCTGTATCGCGGTGCCGTGGTGGGTGCACAGGCAGCACGCGATGGCACTCCCCTCGATACCGGCGCGCTGTCCCAGCAACTGGGCCAGCCCGGCGCCCTGGCGCAGATCCTGATGGCGTTGATCGCCACCGGCGGCGCCGCCCTTCTGCTGTATTTCCTGCGACGTCGTGCCGACGCCGCCGAACGGCATGCCTCGATGCAGGCCGCACGCCGTCCCTCGACCTGGGGCTGGACCCTGCTGGTGGCCACCGGCGTGGTGATCGGCAGCAACCTGATCGCCTATCTGGCCAAGCAGGCCGGCATTGAACCGGTTCCCACCAACCTGGCCTTGATGGAACAGGCGCTCAGCCGTTTCCCGTGGTTCCTGGCCGTGTTCGCCATCGTGCTCGCCCCCGCCTACGAAGAACTGCTGTTCCGCCGCGTGCTGTTCGGGCGCTTGTGGAAGGCCGGTCGGATCTGGCTGGGCGTGCTGCTGAGCAGTCTGGCCTTCGCGCTGGTGCATGAAATTCCCGGCACCAGCGCCAACGGCCCGCTGGAGATCGCGCAGCTTTGGCTGGTGTACGGCGGCATGGGCGCGGCCTTTGCATGGCTGTACCAGCGCACCGGCACCCTGTGGGCGCCGATCGTGGCGCACGGCCTGAACAACGCCATCGCCCTGGCCGCACTGGTGTTTTTGGGCCTTCACTGATCCACCGCTTCGCTTGACGAAAATTTACGGCGCGCAGTTCCACACTGGGCACATGAACACGGGGGAGCTTCGATGAAACCAGTGCTGTTCGGGGTCGCGTTGGCGCTGCTGGTCAGCGCATGTGCCACCACCACCTCACCCACCGGCCGCCGGCAGATGGTGGGCGGTGTGTCGCAGGCCGAGCTGGACCAGTTAGGCGCGCAGGCATTCAACGAGACCAAGCAGAAGGAAAAGGTCAGCACCGACGGTCGGCAGAATGGCTACGTGCAGTGCGTGGTCAATGCGCTGGTCGCGCAGCTGCCGCCACAGTACCGAGGCGTACGGTGGGAAACTGCGGTCTTCGTTGACGCCGAACCCAATGCCTTTGCCCTGCCCGGCGGCAAGGTGGGGGTCAATACCGGCATCCTCACCGTGGCCAAGAACCAGGACCAGCTGGCGGCCGTGATCGGCCACGAGATTGGCCATGTCATCTCGCGCCACCACGAGGAGCGCCTGACGCGCCAGATGGGCGCGCAGACCGGCCTGGCCGTGCTGGGCGCGCTGGCCGGGGCTGCCTACGGCGATGGCGCCGCCGGCACGGTCAACCAGCTGGGCGGCATGACCGCGCAGACGGCCTTCCTGCTGCCGGGGTCACGGACCCAGGAAAGCGAGGCCGACGTGGTGGGCCAGCGGCTGATGGCCGAGGCCGGCTTTGATCCGGGCCAGGCGGTCAACCTGTGGCAGAACATGATGGCCGCCAGTGGCGGGCGATCCCCGCAATGGCTGTCCACCCACCCCGATCCGGCCAACCGCATCCGCGAACTGCAGCGTGACGCGCCGGCCCTGAGTGGGGTATACCAGCAGGCCCAAGCCGCAGGACGCAGGCCGAAGTGCGGTTGATACGACCAAAAGATGCTGTATTGCAGCATCGGAAACGATTTCTCACGCCATGAGTTTCTGATACGTTTGGCGGCTCAGATTTTTCTGACAGTCCGTTTTGATGCCGCTGCGGCGGTTCGATCGAGGTGAAAGATGATTTTCAGCAACTCAAAGCACGCCGTCCTTTCCGTCCTCATCGCGACCGCCATCGGTGGCGTCATGGTCACCGATGCGTTTGCCCAGTCGCGTTCGGCTGAACGCAACAATGAGCGCCGCGGTGGCAAGAACAAGGCCACCAAGGCCGAGCCGCTGTATCCGCAGGCGACCCGCCAGGAGCCGGATGGCAAGTCCTCGGCCAAGCTTGGCAGCAAGCTGCAGAAGCTGATTGACACCTACAACGACCAGAAGTTCCCCGAGACCCGCACGCTGGCCGATGAAATCCTGGCCAACAGCGCCGCCAACGACTATGACAAGTCGCTGGCCGCGCAGCTGGCCTCGCAGGCGGCCTACCAGACCGAAGACAACGTCGCGGCCAAGAAGTACCTGCAGCAGGTGCTGCAGTTCAACGGCCTGGACAACAACGGCCACTACCAGTCGCTGCTGATGCTGGCCCAGCTCCAGCTGCAGGACGACGAAACCGCCGCCGGTCTGGCCACGCTGGACAAGTACTTCGCCGAAACCAAGTCGACCAAGCCCGAAGAGCTGGTGATCAAGGGCCAGGCCCTGTACCAGACCCAGCGCTACGCCGAGGCCATCCCGGTGCTGCAGCAGGCCATCGCCGGCGCCGCCGAGCCCAAGGACAACTGGAACCAGCTGCTGATGGCCGCCATGGCCGAAGCCGGCCAGACCGGTGAAGCGGTCAAGCAGGCCGAAGGCATCGTCGCGCGCAACCCGAACGACAAGAAAGCCCAGCTGAACCTGGCCAGCATGTACATGCAGGCCGATCAGATGGACAAGGCCGCCGCGGTGATGGACAAGCTGCGTGCAGCCGGCCAGCTCACCGAAGAGCGCGAGTACAAGCAGCTGTACTCGATCTACGCCAATACCGAGAACAAGGAAAAGGACGTCATCGCGGTCATCAACGAGGGATTGCAGAAGGGCATCCTGAAGCCGGATTACCAGGTTTACCTGGCCCTGGCCCAGTCCTACTACTATTCCGACGAGGTGCCGAAGGCGATCGAAGCGTGGCAGAAGGCCGCTCCGCTCTCCAAGGACGGTGAAACCTACTTGAATCTGGCACGCGTTTTGCATGCCGAAGGTCGCATCCCCGAAGCCAAGCAGGCTGCCCAGCAGGCCTTGGCCAAGGGTGTGAAGAATCAGGCGGATGCCAAGAAAATCATCAACCTGAAGTAAGTAGGAATAACGCCTGAACGCCTGCCACAGTGATGCGCAGGCGCTCAGGATTGGTATAAGCTTGGAGGTTCCTGCGGTGTCATGCACCGCTGATCATGGGCTACCTGTCCCCGGGTATCCCGGCCCCACTAATGAGCTCTTGGCGCATGACGGAACAACTAGTCGTTCACAGGTACGAACAACGCGATGACACCGGCTTAAGCTGGCCGCGAATCGTGGGTATCGCTTTTGTAATCGCACTGCATCTCGCCGCCTTCATGATGCTTCTGATCCCGGCTGTGGCTCCCAAGGCCGCTGCGGAGAAAGAACGCAACATCATGGTGACCCTGGTCGACGCTCCGCCGCCGCCCCCACCGCCGCCGCCGCCGCCGCCGCCGACGGACACCCCGCCGCCGCCGGTCAAGAACCTGTCGCCGCCCAAGCCCTCGCCGGTGCCGCCACCGCCGCAGGCCCCCGTGGTCGACGTGCCGGAACCGCGCGCCAACGACATCGTCACCCCGCCGAGCCCGCCGTCGCCGCCCGCGCCGCCGAGCACGATCGAGGCAAGTGTCGATATCTCCTCGAAGAACATGAACCCCCCGCGTTACCCGCCGGCCGCATTCCGTGCAGGTATCCAGGGTGAAGTCATCCTGATCATTGATGTCGACGCCAATGGCAACGTCACCAATGTGTCGGTCGAACGGTCCAGCCGTAACCGTGACCTCGACCGCGCCGCAATGGACGCAGCTCGCAAGTGGAGCTTCCGTTCTGCGGAGTCGGGCGGGAAGAAGGTCGCAGGTCGCGTTCGCGTCCCGGTCAACTTTGCGCTGAACTGATGGTCGCCGGTGGCCCGCCGGCCACCGCTCCGTCGGTCGTTTACAGCTACACCATTCATCACCACACACAACAAAGGTAAGCGTCATGCTGCAGGAACTCTTCATCGCCGCTGCTGCCGGGGGCAACCCGTCGAATGCCCTCTCGCAGATGGGCTTCGAGCATCTGATCCACGAAATGACCACCAAGCCGGGTGATTTCGCCGTCTCCTGGGTCGTGCTGCTGACCCTGATCATCATGTCGGCCATGTCCTGGTACTGGACCGTCATCAACATCTTCCGTGCTACCCGCCTGAAGAGCGCTGCCGACAAGGTCGTGAGCCTGTTCTGGGATACCCCGAACGCCCAGGACGCCATCCGTGCGATGGAAGAGCAGCCGGCTTCCGAGCCCTTCTCGAAGATCGCTCTGGACGCTGCCCAGGCAGCTGCCCACCACCAGCGTGCCGAAGGCGGCGCAACCGGTGGCCTGGGTGAGAACCTGAGCCGTTCGGAGTTCGTCGATCGCGCCCTGCGTCAGGCCGTGACCCGCGAAAGCAACAACCTGCAGTCGGGCATGACCCTGCTGGCCACCGTCGGTGCAACCGCTCCGTTCGTCGGTCTGCTGGGTACCGTGTGGGGCATCTACGGCGCGCTGATCAAGATCGGTGCCACCGGTTCCGCCTCGATCGACGCCGTTGCAGGCCCGGTGGGTGAAGCACTGATCATGACCGCCATCGGTCTGTTCGTGGCTATCCCGGCCGTGTTCGCCTTCAACTTCTTCAGCAAGATCAACAGCGCCACGATCAGCAAGTTCGATACGTTCGCTCACGACCTGCACGACTTCTTCGCCACCGGTTCGCGCGTTCGCTAATTGCGACGCGCTTTACCTGGCGAGAACGTAGTCAACACGATCTAGACGGAGCCCGTTATGGCTTTCAGTAGTGGTAACAGCGGCGGCCCCATGGCCGACATCAACGTTACGCCCCTCGTGGACGTGATGCTGGTGCTGCTGATCATCTTCATCATCACGGCGCCCCTGATGTCCCACAAGGTCAAGGTGGATCTGCCGGAGGCCAACCTGGTGCAGAACCCGGAAGACGCTGAGAAGCGTTCGGGCCCAATCACCCTGGCAGTCAAGGAAGACGGCTCGATCTACTGGAACGACGAGGAAATCAACAAGCAGACGCTCGAGTCGCGCTTGTCGACCGCCGCCCAGCAGACCCCGCAGCCCCCGCTCAATCTGCGTGGTGACCGCACCACCAAGATGCGTGTCATCAACGAGATGACCAAGATTGCGCAGGAGCAGGGCATGCTCGACGTTGGCTTCGTTGCCACCAAAGAGAAGGGGCAGTAAGCCATGGCGTTCAGTACTGGTGGTAACAAAGGCCCCATGGCCGACATCAACGTCACGCCCCTCGTGGACGTGATGCTGGTGCTGCTGATCATCTTCATCGTCACCGCGCCGATCATGACGTACCCGATCGCCGTGGACCTGCCGCAGCGCGTGCTCAACCCACCGCCGCAGCTGGTCGAGCCGCCGCCGCCGATCGAACTCAAGATCGACGCCAGCAACCAGGTCTCGTGGAACAACAGCCCGGTGGCAACCGGCGAGCTGCAGCAGCGTATGGAACAGGAGGTCCAGAAGGACCCGACGAACCAGCCGGAACTGCGCATCGACGCCAGCCCGGACTCTGAGTACGACGTGATGGCCAAGGTCTTGGCCGCCGCGAAGAACGCTCAGATGAAGAAGATCGGCTTCGTACAGCAGTAAATCGCACGACGCAGTCATGACGCGACTGGAAAACGCCCCTGGAGACAGGGGCGTTTTTTTTGGTTCTTCGCCCATATGCGGGGAAAGCAGAAACGTGCCTTGACGCTCTCCAGGCGCGGCCGTCGGCGGGTCAGGCGCTGGGGCCCCATGCCCTTTCCGGCGAATGTCCTCCGGCGTCGGCCTGCGGCCGCCACCTCCTCCTTTATCTCGCCTCCAAGGGCATGGAGCCCCAGCACCCGACCCACCGACCAGCGCCAGAAAAGCTGGCTTCCCCCTGCTTGCCGCAAGCCGAGCCCCGTAGCGGCCGGTAGGCCTCTGGGCAAAATAAAGGAGGAGGCCGCCCCGCGGCCGGGGGACATTTGCACCAGGGGCCTACCGGCCGTTACGGGGCCCTCACGCTCGCGACCGGCCTGATCGGGGACGCCAGCCGATCCGAACGGCGCCTGCACACCCGGCCACCCGCGCACCGTCGTGCTCACTCTGCGACGGCCCTTGCAAAAAGACGCTCCCCTCCGTTGGGAGAAGAACCTTTTTTATGGGTCGGTGCCGACCGCGGCGCCGGGTACGCGCGCAATGCACGCGGCCCGCTATCATCCGCCCATGCTCGCCACCTACCCTGCCCTTGCGGCCTGGCTCGACGCCATCCCGCACCTCCGTCCCCTGCTGGTGGCGGCCTACATCCTCTACCTGCTGTGGCTGACCGGCTGGATCATGCTGCAGAAACGCGAGCCGGTTGCCACGTTGAGCTGGATCCTGTCGCTGGCCGCCCTGCCCTACCTGGGGTTGTTCATCTATTACCTGCTGGGCCCGCAGAAGGTGAAGCGGCAGCGCCTGCGCCGCGGTCGCGCGCGCTCGGGCATGGAGCACTACAGCAGCGTGTGCCCGCCCGACGCGGACTGCACCGAACTGGCCAAGATCGCCCAAGCCACCACCGGCCTGGCGCCCACCTCGGCCACCGAGGTCGAATGGCTGGTGGATGGCGGGGCCACCTACACCGCGCTGCTGGCCGCCATCGCGCAGGCCCGCGACCACGTGCACGTGGAGTACTACATCTTCAACCCCGACCATGCCGGCACCGCGCTGCGCGATGCGCTGGTCGAGCGCGCCCGCGACGGTGTGCGGGTACGCCTCCTGCTGGATGCGGTGGGGTCCTCGGCCATCCGCACGCGCTTCCTGCAGCCGCTGCTGGACGCGGGTGGGGAGGTGGCGTGGTTCCATCCGCGGCAGCTGCTCAAGCCGTTCAAGCGCCCCTGGTTGAACATGCGCACCCACCGCAAGCTGGTGGTGATCGATGGGCGCACCGCCTTTACCGGCGGGATCAACATCACCGACGAGGAAGACGAACGCCGCCGCCCCGATGCCTACCGCGACCTGCACATGCGCCTGACCGGCCATGTGGTGCGCAGCCTGCAGCTGGTCTTCATCGAAGACTGGATCTACGCCACCGCCCAGCCGCCCGAGCGCTTCGCCATCGCCCAGCTGTGGCCCAACGACATGCCCAGCCGCGCCGACGGCCGTATCGATGCGCAGGTGCTGGTGTCCGGCCCCGACTCGGCCTGGGAGACCATCCACCGACTGCAGGTTGCCGCCATCCACGAAGCGCGCGAACGGGTCTGGCTGGTGACGCCCTACTTCGTGCCCGGCGAGGCCGCGCGGATGGCGCTGACCTCGGCCGCACTCGGTGGCCTGGACGTGCGCCTGCTGGTGCCGAAGATGAGCGATTCCTGGTTCGTCACCCAGGCAGCGCGCTCCTACTTCGACGAACTGCTGCAGGCCGGGGTGAAGATCTACGAGTACGGCCCGCGCATGCTGCACACCAAGGCGTTCATTGCCGACCACGACGTCTGCATCGTGGGCAGCGCCAACTTCGACCACCGCAGCTTCCGGCTCAACTTCGAGCTGTCGATGATGCTGGTGGACGAAGACCGGGTGGCCGCGCTGGAGCGCATCCTGGCTGCCGAGTTCGATGCCTCGGTGCGCGTGCACAACGACCGCCGCCGCTCCCTCTGGCGGCACCGGGTACCGGAAGCATTCGCGCGGCTGGCCTCACCGCTGTTGTGACCGCGCACGTGGAACCGCACCGGCCGGCGGCGCTACACTGGCGCGGTCAACGGGGAGAATGACGATGCATTGGCTGTTCCTGCTACTGGCGCTGGGCTGCTTTGCCCTGGCGCTGAAGGTGCCCCAGATGTCGCTGATGCTGCTCGCGCTGCTCGGTACGCTGGTGTTCCTGCTGATGTGGGTACGCGGGCTGTACGTGGCGCGCTTCGGCACCCTGCAGCGCGACATTTCCAGCGTGATCGACCCCACCGAACTGCGCCGGCTGCGCGAACAGGCCCAGGCCCGTCGC
Source organism: Stenotrophomonas rhizophila (assembly GCF_000661955.1). Taxonomy (NCBI): domain Bacteria; kingdom Pseudomonadati; phylum Pseudomonadota; class Gammaproteobacteria; order Lysobacterales; family Lysobacteraceae; genus Stenotrophomonas; species Stenotrophomonas rhizophila. The sequence continues at coordinate 4,560,389 of NZ_CP007597.1, read as the reverse complement.
CAGCCCGAAGAAGACTCCGACACACCGTAGTGCCATGACCCAGCTCAGCGTCAACGTCAACAAGATCGCCGTCCTGCGCAACTCGCGCGGCGGTACCGACCCCGACGTGCTGCAGGCCGCCCGTGCGTGCCTGGAAGCCGGCGCGCATGGCATCACCGTGCACCCGCGCCCGGACCGCCGCCACATCCATGCCGAGGACGTGCTGGCACTGTCGGCGTTGACCACGGCACGTGGCGTGGAATTCAACATCGAGGGCAACCCGTTCGCGCCGCCGCGCGAGGGCTACCCGGGGCTGCTGCCGCTGTGCGCACAGACCCGCCCGGCGCAGGCCACTCTGGTGCCCGATGGGGACGGGCAGCTCACCTCCGACCACGGCTTCGACTTCGGCCGCGATGCGGAGCGGCTGCGGCCGCTGATCGCCGAACTGAAGGCGTATGGCTGCCGGGTCAGCCTGTTCGTGGATGCCGGCAACCCGGACATCGCCCAGGCCGCGGCGATCGGTGCCGATCGCATCGAGCTCTATACCGGCCCTTACGCCGAAGCGCATGCGGCCGGCGATGCCGGGGCCATGTTGGCTCTGTTCGCCGACGCCGCCCGCCGCGCGCAGGCCGCTGGATTGGGCGTGAATGCCGGCCACGACCTATCGCAGGACAACCTGCGCGCCTTCTTGGCCGCGGTGCCGGACGTCCTGGAAGTCTCAATCGGACACGCGCTGATCAGCGAGGCCCTGTACGCCGGACTGGATGCCACGGTGAAGGGCTACTTGGCGCAATTGGCCCCCTGATGGCCCCGCGATGGCCGGTTCCAGGCCAGCGGCGATGTCCGATTCTGGCCTGTGGACAAGTATGGGGACCAATTCCGCCGATTTCGGTCAGAACCCAATGGTGGCAAGCCTTTCCCGGTTGACACAGGTCTGTGGTTAGCAATACTACTAACCCCGATTGATGGGTTACCGCGCATGCTTCCCCACCCTCCCGTCGCAGCCACTGCGACACCCCGGCGATAGCCTCGGCCGATGGGTATCGCGATCAAAGGCCGAGGCTCCACCACGCACCTGGCGGGCCGCTTCGAGGTCACTGTCAGCGAAGCCGTGCACGATGGCTGGGACGCCGAGGAGAGCGAGGAGTTTCTCGCGCCGCGCCTGCGCACCGAAGTGCGGGCCGAGACCGCGCGCAGCATCATCAGCCGCAACAAGTCGCCGGACGTGGGGTTCAGCCAATCGGTGAACCCGTACCGCGGCTGCGAACACGGCTGCTCGTACTGCTTCGCCCGACCGTCGCATGCCTACCTCAACCTGTCGCCCGGGTTGGACTTTGAAACCAAACTGTTCGCCAAGACCAACGCACCGCAGCTGCTGCGCAAGGAGTTCTCGCGCCCCGGCTACGTGCCGCAGCCGATCGCCCTGGGCATCAACACCGACGCCTACCAGCCGATCGAGCGCAAGCTGAAACTCACCCGCCAGCTGATCGAAGTGATGCTGGAAACGCGGCACCCGTTTTCGCTGATCACCAAGAACGCCCTGGTCGAACGCGACATCGATCTGTTGGCCCCGCTGGCCGAACAGAATCTGGTAAGCGTGCACTTCTCGGTGACCTCGCTGGACCCGCACCTGTCGGCGAAGCTGGAACCGCGCGCCTCGGCACCGCACGCGCGGCTGCGGGCAATGCGTCGCCTGCACGACGCCGGTATCCCGGTCGGGGTGATGGTGGCCCCGGTGATCCCGTGGATCAACGACGCCGAACTGGAAGCGGTACTGGAAGCCGCGCGCGATGCCGGCGCCTCCACCGCCGGTTACGTGCTGCTGCGCCTGCCGCTGGAGGTGGCCCCGTTGTTCCGCGACTGGCTGGATACCCATCACCCCGATCGCGCCGCGCACGTGATGAGCACCATCAACCAGCTGCGCGGCGGCAAGGACTACAACAGCGAGTTCGGCAGCCGCATGCGCGGCGAAGGCGTGTACGCCGATCTGCTGTCGAGCCGGTTCAAACTCGCACGCAGGCGCTTGGGGTTCGACGCGCAGAACAGCCATTGGCCGAAGCTGGACTGCGACAAGTTCGTGCGACCGTTGCCGCCGCGGGTGGATTCGCCGCAGGGCAATTTGTTCTGATGCCGAGCGGTCGACATCGAGATAGACAGGGCTAATCACTTAATACTCATTTTAAGGCTGTGTATGCGAAACCCGGCCAGGGAAAAAAGATCGCGACGAGCGCCCTGTCCGTGCATTCAAGCGCCAACAACGCAAAAAATATATCAGGCGCTGCCATGCACTTAAGAAAATGCACGAGACAACGCAAAACAACACACAGAAAGAATCTCGAGTGTGTCACGGATCAGAAACTTGAAAGCTTCTGCTCCGCTGATTCCGCGAAGTGAGTGCTAGTCTCAGATCGCGCCTAGGAAGATGCGCGCAACTCTCAGCCAACATGCAAGGAGTTCTGACATGAAGTTCTCGCTTCCCGCACTTGCGGTCGCAATTGCCCCCGCTGGATTTGGCGAACCGCAGGCCGTAGCTCCTGTCTTTGTCGCCATCGTCGCCATTGAACTGATCGTCTACTCCGGCGATCTGCACTGACGGGCGTAACGCATTGTATGGCGTCTGTCATGCAATGCGTCTTGAAAACAGATGTACCACTCTGAAGGGCTCAACATGTGTCACGAGGCTGATCTGGACACGCTCCGGAATGGGCTGTCCTGTATTGAAAATGCAGCCGGAAAGCTGCGATCTCTACTGCCGCTGACCGAGTCTATTGCCGCGGGTAATGCCTGTAGCGGATTCTTTAATGCTTATTTCCGCGAGCAGCACGCCCGCCGTCGAGCACTTGGTGGCGTCGGCAACACGCTCCAAGTATTCGAAGAGAATGGCTATTCGGTCGCTCTGGGTATTGAAGTCGGTGGCCGCTCGCGACCACCTGAAGTATCCAGTGTTCCGCAGGACATGATTTTCGCTCTTTTGAGCGACTGCAGCGTGCATATAGAATTTTTCCGCAGCTCCGACGAAGCACAGGACGTTCCTATGGAGGATTCCGTTGTGGCGCACCATTGCACGCGGGTACTGCGCCGTGGACAAGCCCTTTTCATTGATGGTGCGCGAGACCATGTACTTACCTGGTCCGACACGCCCTACATTTCGTTGGTGGTAACCCGGCAGACGATGGTGCGGCATCTCGCGCTTCGGCACGACTCCATCACCGGTACCCCCCTGTATGCCACTGCGGCCTCCCAACATCTTTCCCGGCTGCAGCATGCCTGCAACTACATGGCCCATTTCGGTGATGCAGAGATGGTGCCGCCGCTGCAGGAACTCACCCGGCATCCCGCTCACTTCATCCGCTGGAAAGCCGCGGAAGCACTGCTGAATCTGGACGTTGATGCCGGACGCCGCATCGTTGACAAGCTACGCAGTGACCCGCACCCGCATATTGCCGATGCGGCGCGGCTGGCGTGGACGCAACTCCAGCACGCGAACATCGCATGCCACTGATCAACGTCAGCACCAAGGAAGTCATGAGCCTGGACAGCTTCTGCAACTGGGTAGATGCGCAGGATCCGCAGCGGCTACAAAACATTGGACAATGGCCTGAACTCTGGGAGCGGCTTTACGCGTTGCACAATACCCAGAACTTGGTCTCCAGATTCCTGAAAGAGCAACTGAACGACGACCTGGCGCTTTTTCAGCAGGACAACCGTTACAGCGGGCAGACCCTCATTCTGGCTCGCCGACGCGGGTTCTATCTGCGGGTGAATCTGTGGCCTTCAGCAAACGATGAGCTTGCGCGCCTGGACCTGCAGAACTTCAATAAGTTCTATGTGTACGGCGATCGGTACGCACACGACCACAACTTCGACTTTCTCACCATCGGGCTGCATGGCCCCGGCTATCAGACTGATCTGTGGACGTACGACAACACTGGCGTCACCGGTAGCATCGGCGAAAAGGTGCTGCTGACCGCCCACGGGCGTCAGCGCCTTGCGCCAGGCACCATGCTGCTATTCCGCAAGAGTGTCGACATCCATACGCAGCTGGCACCGGAGTCGCTGTCCGTTTCTTTGAACTTCATTCCCGAAGTCAGCCCTATCTCCGAGCAGTATCTGTTCGACGTCCACACCGGGCGCATCGCCAGCATCGAGGACCTGTTCCCACGGGCACGCAATATGGAAGTGCTGGTCAGTGAGCTCGGTGATGCCGGCGTGACCGACGCTTTCCAGAAAATGACCCATGAGCGTGAGCTGCAGGTGCAGGCCAGAAAAAAACAAAGAGCCGACGACGCGCGGAAGCACGATACGTCTGGAGAACCAAAATTATGACAAGGGCCACGATGAAAGTACTGGGCGACGTGATCGTCTCGCCGCAGGATGCCTGGGATGATGTCAATCAGTGCGGACAGTGGATATTGCCGCTAGTGCTGCTGGCCATTGCGACGGTGGCTGCTTGGTCGCTCTATTACAGCAGGATCGACATCGTCTGGCTGCAGGATCGACTGCTGGTCGGAACCAGCGAGCTGCAGGGGCGCGAGCTGGCGTTGGCCCGCGACATCATGGGTCCCGGCCTGCTGGCCTTGGTGACAATCGGCTCTTCGCTGATCGTGGGCGCGATGGTCATGCTGCTGACTGCCGGTTACCTGCACTTGGTGGGGCGTACGTTGCGCGTCACGCACACCGGCCCGTCGTGGCTGGTATTTGCCGCTTGGCTGACGGTGCCCGAGACCTGCGCGCTGCTGCTGATGGCAGTGCGGCTGACCTTCGGAGCCAATCAACAGATACTTCCGGAGTCGGCCAATCCGCTATCGCTGTCGCAGCTGCTGCATATCGCCGCCGACAGTCCTTGGCTCTCGCTGACTGGGGCTATTGGTGTGCAGTCACTATGGACGCTGGCGCTGTTCACCGTCGGCGTTTCCCGATGGATGAAGATTGGCACCGTCCGCGCCGCACTTATCGCCGGCCTGCCGCCGCTGCTCATCTACGGCACCTGGGCACTGGTCATCGTGGTAGATGCAGGCGCATGAACAGACGCTTGGTCATAGCAGGTGTGGTGCTGGCGGTCGCAGCGGGCAGTCTGGCGCTGGCATTGAACGCGCGCGGCACGTCACCAGAGGTGGAACTGGAGATTGTCGAAAAGCGTGCGCTGCGTGCCACGGTGCTGGGTTCGGGCACATTTGATTTCCAGGACACAGCAGCGTTGTCGCCGGAAGTGATAGGCCGGGTGCGCGAGGTCATGGTCAATGAGGGCGACGCAGTCCAGCAGGGACAACTGGTCATGGTGCTCGATCAAGAAACCCAGAAGGCGGAAGTAGATCAGCGCGAGTCAATGGTGCGCCAGAAAGAGGTCGACATTGAGCGCCAGGCGGCCATGTTGAAGTTGCGCCAGCAACAGGCCCGCCGCAGCGCCGAGCTGGTTGCAGAGCGCCTAGTAGATGTGGCCAGTGACGAACATGTGCAACATGAAGCCGAACTGGCACGCCTGCAGCTGGCAGCGAGCCGCGAGGAGCTGCGTCAGTCTAGGGCCGCGTTGGCGCAGGTCCGTGAAATCCTGTCCAAGACCCATATCCGTGCACCGATCAGCGGCGTGGTCACCGCCATCGCATTAAAGGTCGGTGAAACCGCCGTGCCGAGCTCCACCGGCATTGCTGGGTCGAGCCTGATGACCATCGCCGATGTCTCAACGATGACAGCCAAGATCAAGGTGGACGAAATGGACGTGGCGCGGCTGCAGGCGGGCCAAAGCGCCATGGTGTTCGCAGGCTCCGCTGCGGATAAGTCCATTACCGGGCGGGTTCATCGCATTGCACTGGCACCGCCGCGCAATGGAATGGATACCAGCAGCACCGAACGCAGTTACGAAGTGGAAATTGCGTTGCAGGATGGCGATCACGCTACGTTGCGGACCGGCATGAGCTGCCGCGCCGAGATATTTGTCGACGAAGGCCGCGAGCCCGTTGCCGTACCGGTGCAGGCGGTAATGACCGAGACGCTCGAGGAAGTAGATCCTTCTTCGCGTAAGGAAAATCGCACGCACCGTCGGCAGTACGTGCTGGTGGAACTAGGCGGCGCGGTGCTCCGACGCTACGTGGAGTCCGGCATGTCTGACGATACCTATGTCGAGATCGTGTCCGGGCTAACCCCCGGAGACCGTGTTGTTGTCGGCCCGGCCAAGGTCATGCGCCACCTCCGTGACAACCAGTCCGTGAATGCGGTTCTGGTCGGCCCGGTAGGGCCGTGATGACTCCCATGCTCAATGTGAAATCCCTGCACAAACGTTACGCCATGGCGGGCGAAGACCTGCACGTGCTACGTGGCATCGATATCCAGATCCGCGAGAACGAGTACGTTGCCATCACCGGCCCGTCGGGCTCTGGCAAGTCAACGTTGATGAACATCCTTGGTTGCCTGGACCGCCCGACCGAAGGGCAGTACCTGCTCGGAGATCAGGATGTATCCCGCATGGACGAGCAGACCCTAGCGCTGGTGCGAAACCAAAGCATCGGCTTCGTCTTCCAGAGTTTCAACCTGATGCCGCGTGAGTCGGCGTTGAACAATGTTGCTCACCCGCTTCGTTACCGCAGGATGAGCCGCAGCGAGCGACGGCACCGTGCATTTGCTGCACTGGCGCGGGTTGGCCTAGCCGACCGGGCCACGCACCTGCCTAACCAGCTGTCAGGCGGGCAGCGGCAGCGCGTTGCCATCGCCCGTGCACTGTGCGGCGAGCCATCGATTTTGCTCGCCGATGAGCCGACCGGCAATCTGGACTCGGCGACGACCGCCGACATCATGAATCTCTTTGACTCGCTCTGGATCGAAGGCAGCACCATCGTGATGATCACCCACGAGCCGGACATCGCGGAACGCTGCCGCCGTGTGATCCGCATAGAGGACGGGCGCATCAGCAGCGACCGATTGAATCCGGTCCATGACTGACGTTCTGCTGACCATGGAAGCTGCATTCAACAGCATCCGAGCGCATACCCTACGCAGCCTGCTAACTGTGCTGGGCATTGTCATCGGTGTGGCCTCGGTCATTGCGGTGGTTTCCATATTCCAGGGCATGTCTGCCTCGATCACCGAACAGTTCGCCGGTCTTGGTGCCAACAATCTAAGCGTGCGTGCCGAGACCTCGTTCGAAGACCAATTGCAGGGGCGGCGCAGCCGCATCGCGATCAGCGACTATCAGCGTCTACATGACAGCGTGCAGCATCTGGCAGAGCTGTCGCCAACTCTCGATGTGCTAGGTGACCATGGCGGCAACGTCAGTGCGGGAAGAGTGGAGGCCTTCACCCGGGTGATTGCAAGCTCGCCTTCGTATCAGCACTCACGACAGGTCTACCCGCGCATCGGCAGGTTCATCACCGAAGCGGACAATGACTCGCGCCGCCGCGTCTGTGTGCTGGGCGAAACACTGCGGGAGAATCTCAACCTGCCCGCCAATCCGTTGGGTCAGTACATTCGCATTGGGTCGGAGTGGTTCAAGGTTGTCGGCATCATGGAGGAACGTGGCGAAGTGTTTGGCTTCAGCCAGGACGACTTCGTGCTAATGCCGTTCGCAACCGGCCTGGCGCTGGTTTCAGATCCCGCTCAGGTCGACCTGCGAATCGACCTGCAGGCGCGCGACAGAAGCAATCTGGAGTTTCTCCGGGACCGGGTCGAGCAGGTTCTGCGACAGTCACGCCGGCTTGCTGCGAGCGCTCCGGACGACTTCAAGGTGGAGACAGCCGACCAGCTGGGTGACTCGCTTCAAACCGTAATCAACCTGGTGACTACGGTGTTTGTCGGGGTGGTTGGGATCTCTCTAGTGGTCGGTGGGATCGGCATCATGAACATCATGTTGGTCTCGGTTACCGAGCGCACACGCGAGATCGGCATCTGCAAAGCGCTGGGCGCTTCATCACGCTCGATCCTGCTGCAATTCTTGGGCGAGGCCGTGCTGTTGAGTGCGCTGGGGGGGCTGATCGGCGTTGCGATCGGGTACGCCGGCGGCTTGCTGGCGTCTTCGCTAATACCCGGCCTACCAGCGGCTGTAGTGCCTTGGTGGACAGCGTTGCTGTCGGTGGCCTTCTCGGGATTGGTCGGGGTGATATTTGGCCTGATCCCGGCTGCCAAGGCGGCACGCTTGGACCCGATAGAGGCACTGCGTTACGAGTGACCACACTGCCTCAAACCGTCCCGCCACTACCACGGCGGTGACTACAGTGGTTTCGCATGCAATGGAGTGCATGCGTGTTGGAAGGGATACCAAACCGATGTCAATCTACCAACGCAAGGAAAGAACATGAAGAACGGAAACCTCGAAGCCCTGATCTCCAATCTGGAAACGCCGGTAGGCCTGAGTTGTGATGGTGGGAACATTGGCGGCTGGCGCTGCGCTGCTATCCGCGGTGCGGTGAAGCTCATCACCGAAGTGCTGAAGTAAGCCGACGGCCGTCCTCCCGCGCAAGGGCGGGCGGCCTTCTCCAGGGTATCAAGGAAGACACATGAGTACTTTCAAGCAGTCGCCGAAGGACTACACGGGACGCACGCTCGCCGGTCTGGATGTCGGCACGCGCGCCTCCGGCCTGGTCAACATACTTGGGTTGCTGGACTCGCGATCCAACTGCATCGATGACTACACCCCGCTGCTCAGGGCAGCCGCTGCCGAGGGTGAGTTCCAAGGGTTGGCCGCTCTGCTGCTGGGCAGTTTCGACCACGCTTCGCTGATCGGCAAGGCTGCCTATCAAGCTGAAGACCAAATTGAAGTCTTCCGCGATGAGGTCAAGACCGTTCTGATGGCCAAGGTGCCTGAGATGGATGTTGCGCACAGCAGTGTGACCGTCCGCGGTGGCCACCAGTTCACGCGATCAAAGCTGAACCTTTCGCCTAATGACGCCACCTTTCTCTTTCTTGGCGATGGTGCGATGGAGCTTCGGCACCTGCAGGTTCTGCAAGATTCGGCAGGTGATCGCTTGGAAGACCTTGGTTCTGTCCGATACGCCCACGGTGACGTTATGACCGTGCGCAGTGGCAAGGACGCTTTCGATACGATATCGGTCACCGGCACCATCTGGCTGCTCCAGTTGGTGATCAACGAGCATTCCGATCTGATTCATCACTATGACCGCGAAACTCTGCAGCGGAGTGGTGTGTCGTCGGCGAACTTCCATGCGAGTCGCATGGAGTTTGTCATGGACATCTTCAAGCGCTTTCCGGCAAATGGATCACTGGACATGCTGGAGCAGACCTATGACTCCAGCCGCTTCCATTTCGTTCGGTGGAAGGCGGTGCAGACACTGCTTTGCATGGACCTGCGACGTGGCGCGGACGTGCTCATGCGAGCCGGTTCGGACCAGCACCCCCAGGTTCGCGCTGCGGCGGATATTACCCTCCAGAATCTACGCCAGCACGGCCACATTTAGGGAGCACGGAAATGGCAATTACCTGGGACTTGGAAACGGATGCGTCGATCTCGCTGGGCGAGCTGATCGTCTTTCTCGATGCACAGGGTGGTCGCGTTCTGACGGATGATCTCGATTCCGCAGCCATGATGCTGCGCAGGCTCTACAACAACCGCACGTTCCTGTCCGAGACACTACTGCAGCAACTGGCCAACCCTGCAGCGTTCAAAGCCATGAATCCGTACACCCCTCAAGTGTTCATGCTGCATCGCACTGAACACTACTTCATCCGTGCAGCAATATGGACACCGCCGGAAGGGCGCACAGGTGAGGAGATCTTCTTCTATGAGGATCCCCATGATCACAACTTCGGTCTGCTGACGCTGGGCTACGAAGGGCCGGGCTACGAAACTGTCTTGTACGAATACGACCACGACCAGGTTGTGGGAGATGTGGGTGAAATAGTTGATGTTCGCTTTCTTGAACGCACGCGCCTGTCGCGTGGACGGGTGATGTTCTACAGGGACAGCAAGGATATCCACGTGCAATTTCCTTCCGAGGATTTCTCCATCTCCATCAATGTCGTCGTGCCGAAGATGCAGATGAATCGGCAGTACTCATTCGACATGGACCTGTCACCAGAAACCACCCGCGCGGTCATTCGTGAGAACCTGATGTTCCACACACCGACAGTGATCAGCCGGCTGGCATACGACATGGGTGTGCCGGATGTGGCGGCGAAACTGCAAGATTTCGTCGCCTCCACTGGCGATCTCAATGCACAGCGTATTGCCGACGAGTTCATCCGGGAGCTGCAAGCTCGACCGCTGGATACCGCATGATGTTGATCTCCGCGTGCCAGCGCAAAGGACGTCTCCATGGATGAAGCTGTCTGGGTTGAAGATCTGCACAAGGATTTTCCAGGCCATCCTTCTGCCTTGGCAGGGGTATCGCTGACCGTGCGGCAGAGCCAGTCGGTGGCCATCGTAGGACCCAACGGCTCGGGCAAATCCACCCTGTTCAAATCCATCGTCGGCTTGATCGAGCCCACCGCGGGGCGGGTGCGGCTGTTGGGGCAGCCATTGACGGAGGCGGGGCGGCGCGGCTTGGATCGCACTGGCATTGTGTTGGAAGGGCGGGCCAATCTGTACGATCGGCTGAGTATCCAGGAGAACTGCGATTACGCGTGCCGGCTGCGAGGCAAGCGCGTGGACCGACCTTACATGCAGGCGGTGGCTGACCAACTCGGCCTGGGCGCTCTGCAGCGACCGGTACGCCGGCTGTCCACCGGAAATCGCCAGCGTGCGGCTTTGTTGTGTGCGCTAGCACATCGCCCCGATCTGATCATGCTGGACGAACCCACGTTGGGGTTGGACGTTGAAGGCACTCTTGCGCTGGAGACGCTGTTGAAGAACGAGCAGCGGCGCGGCGCCAGCATGATCACCATTTCCCACGACGCCGGCTTTGTTGCCGCCACCGCCGAACGCGTGGTCGGTATGCAGGCCGGACGCTGGGCGTTTGAACGCACCGGTACCACGGCTGCGACTGCGGTCGAACGGTTCCGCCTTGCGGTTGAGGCCACCTACCCGCTACCAACTTCCGTCACGGCTACGCTGGTCCGAGAGGATACGTTTGCTGGGCAGCTGAGCCAGCTGCAGGCGCTGGCTCGGATCTATCCAGACCTGCGCCACGCCAGCATCACTGCAGTGGCGAGGACGCTGGATGCGTCCGTGGACTCGCCGGTTGGCGAAGGCGAGGAGATCGCATGAAAATTCTGCGTCTATGCCATGCGGAGATGATGCTGCATCTGCATCGGCAGCGCCGCTACGCCTTCGAGTTCGTGGCCAGCTCATTGGTCCTGCTGGCGGCGTTCGCAGCGCTTGCCTATGGCGTCGAGCTTTTGCCTACTGCGGACTTCATGCCTACGCAGTCTTCGCTGGCACTGGGCTTTGTGTTATGGAGCTTCGCCAGTGCAGCGTACAGCGGCATCGCCGGAGAAGCTGCAGATGAGGTCCGCGGACGCACGCTCGAACAACTCTGCGTGGTTGGGCGCCCTCTGCCGGTGGTGCTGATGGTGCGCTGTGGCTTGCAGATCATCGGCGCACTGCTGGGCACCTTGGTGCTGTTGCATGTAACGTTCTGGATAGTTGGACGCGAGGTAGATGTACCTGTTCCCCCATTGATCATCATTCTGCTTGTAGCCGCTCCTTCGCTGGTCGGTCTGGGCTTGATCATGAGTGGGCTGAACGTTCTGTTCAAACACGCTGAAGCGGTCAACGCGGTGATGCTTCTTGGCGTTATCGCCTTGGTGGGCGCGCCGGCCTATCCGGCCAATGCGCTGGCAACCCTTCCTTTCAGCCACGCTGCTGCCTGGATCATTTCCGAGCAGAGCACGCTCAGCCTGTCAGGGCAGTGGCTGCGTCTGCTGTTTGTAGCAGGCAATGCCATGTTCTATCTGGTTGCCGGCATGGCCGTGTTCGGCGCCTGCTACCGCGCTGCGCGATGGCGCGGCACGCTGGGCCACATCTGAGTCGGCTGGCGACCGCCTGCGCTATCGGCAACATTTCCCCCACGCTTCCGAATGCGGCGCAAATGGCTCCGCCGAAAATGGTGCGGCAGGGTGACTACAGGGCAGTACCTCTGGCTGCGTTGACGCAACGGCATCCTCTGGCCCAACTTCCAGCGTCATACAGAAGGAAGCCGGGTGATGGCGGTCTGCGACGTGGTGCTGTGGATCGTCAGCTGAGCAGGCAGCCCGGGCGGCCGGTCACTGGCCAAACAACTTCTGCGCACTCTGGAACAGCACCCAGCTGGTGGCGATGAACTTGTCGCCACCCTGCGGACGATTGCCGCGATGCGTGTGGGTGAACGCCGTCGGGGCGATCAGCAAGCTCCCCGTGCGCGGGGCGATCTTGCGGTGCTGGAACAGGAACTCGGTTTCGCCCTGCTCGAAATCATCGTTGAGGTAGAGCGTCCACAGCAGGTGGCGGTGCAGCGTTTCGCCGGCGGGATCGCGCGGGTACAGCTCGCAATGCCAATAGGGATAGCCACCCTCGCCCGCTGCATACCATTGCAGATTGATGGCACCGGGGCGCAGGCACGTACGGGCCAGATCCGACAGCGTTGCATCGTCCATGCCGGGGAAATCGTCGGCCGCCAGACGGCGCGGTTTACCTTCGCTGTCTTGGATCTGCAACATCAGCGGCGAGATCAGCGCCTGTGGATAACGCCGTAGATAACTCAAAACACCGCGGAAAACCGCCTGTTGCAACAGCATGTCGATATCGCGCCACGCGGCGTCGCCGCTGATGCGTAGATCCTTGCTGTGCTTGAGTTCCGGGAACACGCCGCTGCCCACTTCGCCGGGTCGCAACTGCGCACTGGTTCGCATCCTGGCCTGGATGGCGGCACACACATCGGCGGGGATGGCGTTGTGGATTACTTCAATGAAGTCGTGCTGCGTGTCGGCCGTCATGGGGTCATCCGTGGGCATCTGGCCCCGATGGTGACCGCTGCACTGGCCGATGTCACGCCGTTGCCACGTTGGGTTTCTTCATGGCACACACGGGGCCGGCAATGGGCCGGCCCCGTGCTTTGCGATCAGCCCTGCGCGCTGTCGTGCTCGCGGTGATAGCGGGTGGCTTCGGCCACTTCATTGCGCGAGCCGAGGAAGACCGGCACGCGCTGGTGCAGCTGGTCGGGCTGGATGTCCAGGATGCGCTCGCGGCCGGTGGTGGCCGCGCCGCCGGCCTGTTCCACCAGCAGGCCCATCGGGTTGGCTTCGTACATCAGGCGCAGCTTGCCGGCCTTGGACGGGTCCTTCTTGTCCCACGGGTAGATGAAGATGCCGCCGCGGGTAAGGATGCGGTGCACGTCGGCCACCATGCTGGCGATCCAGCGCATGTTGAAGTTCTTGCCGCGCGCGCCTTCCTTGCCGGCCAGCAGGTCCTGCACGTAACCCTGCATGGGGGCTTCCCAATGGCGCTGGTTGGACATGTTGATGGCAAATTCCTGGGTGTCGGCGGGAATCTGCATGTCCGGCGTGGTCAGCACGAACTCGCCCTTCTCGCGGTCCAGGGTGAAGGCATGGGTGCCGTGGCCCACGGTGAGCACCATCTGCGTGCTGGGACCGTAGATGCAGTAACCGGCGGCGACCTGCGCGGTGCCCGGCTGCAGGAAGCTGGCGTCGTTGGGCTGTTCGGTGCCGGGCGGGCAGCGCAGCACCGAGAAGATGGTGCCGACCGAGACATTGACGTCGATGTTGGAGCTGCCATCGAGGGGATCGAACAGCAGCAGGAAGTCACCGCGCGGGTAGGTGTCCGGCACGGGCTGGCAGTGGTCCATTTCCTCGGAGGCGCAGGCGGCCAGGTGGCCGCCCCAGGCGTTGGCCTCGAGCAGGATCTCGTTGCTGATGACGTCCAGCTTCTTCTGCGCTTCGCCCTGCACGTTGCCGGTACCGGCCTCGCCCAGCACGCCACCGAGCGCGCCCTTGCTGACCGCGATGGAGATGCTGGTGCAGGCGCGGGCGACGACGGCGATCAGCTGGCGCAGGTCGGCGTTGATGCGGCCGGCATGCTGCTCTTCGATCAGGTACCGGGTAAGCGACGTACGGGACATGGAATGGCTGCCAAAGACATTTGGGGGCCGTATTGTCGCCCGTTGCCGCGGGCATTACGAGGCAGGCGCAGGACAGGCCGCCAGGTCAGGAAGGCAGGGCCGCGTACGCAGCAAGGATCTGGATACGGGAACGGCCGCACTGGGCGGCCGTTCCTGTGGGTGCTTCAGCGCGCGCCGATCAGCCCTTGGCGACGGTCGCCACGGCCTTGGCCACGTACGCCAGGTTGCCCTGGTTCAGCGCGGCCACGCAGATGCGGCCGGTGCCGACGGCGTAGATGCCGAACTCGTCGCGCAGGCGGTCCACCTGCGGGCGGGTCAGGCCCGAGTACGAGAACATGCCGGCCTGGTCGTTGATGAACGCGAACTCCGGTGCGCCGGCGGCGACCAGGTTCTCCACCAGGCCGTGGCGCAGGGCGTGGATGCGCTCGCGCATCTCGGTCAGTTCCGCTTCCCACACCTGGCGCAGCTCGACGCTGTTCAGCACGCCGGCCACCAGCGCAGCGCCGTGGTTGGACGGGCTGGAGTAGATGGTGCGGATGATGCGCTTGACCTGCGACTGCACGGCCTTGGCCGAGGCCGCGTCCGGGGCCACCACCGACAGCGCGCCAATGCGTTCGCCATACAGCGAGAACGACTTGGAGTACGAGTTGGCGACCACGAAGCTGTCGATGCCGGCCTCGGCGATGATGCGCACCGCGGCGCCGTCTTCGCTGATGCCCTTGTCGAAGCCCTGGTAGGCCATGTCGATGAACGGGAACAGCTGGCGGTCCTTCAACAGCTCGGCCACCTGCTTCCACTGCGCGACGGTGAGGTCGGCGCCGGTCGGGTTGTGGCAGCAGGCGTGCAGCAGCACCACGGTGCCCGGCTGCAGCTTGCCCAGGTCGGCCAGCATGGCGTCGAAATCCACGCCGTGGGTGGTCGGGTCGAAGTAGCTGTACTCCACAACCTCGAAACCGGCGGCGCCGAACACGGCGCGGTGGTTTTCCCAGCTGGGGTTGCTGATGGCGATGGTGGCGTGCGGCAGCAGGCGGTGCAGCAGGTCTGCGCCCACGCGCAGCGCACCGCTGCCACCGATGGTCTGCGAGGTGGCCACGCGGCCGGCGGCCAGCAGCGGCGAGTCCTTGCCGAACACCAACTCGCGGGTGGCCTGGTTGTAGGCCGGCAGGCCGTCGATCGGCAGGTAGCCGCGCGGCTTGGCTTCATCGGCCAGCTGCTGTTCGATCTGCTTGACGGCGCGGAGCAGCGGAATGCGGCCGCTTTCGTCGTAGTAGATGCCCACGCCCAGGTTGACCTTGGTCGAGCGGCTGTCGGCGTTGTAAGCCTCGGTCAGGCCCAGGATCGGGTCACCTGGGACCAGTTCCACATTTGCAAAGAAGGACACGGCGGTACTCATTCGGATGACGGAAGGGGGGGAGGTTGGCGCGACGCAGGTTGCGGCAGAATCAGCCAAAACCAAGCCATCCTAACAAAGCCGCGCCGTGGGCGCGGCGGCTGCCGTCACGTGATCTTCCGTACCATGGCGTGCGGCGTGCCCTGCCGCTGAGGACCCCTGCCCGTATGCTGCGTTTTTCCGCGTTTGTCGTCCCCTCCGCGCTGCTTTCGGCGGCGCTGCTGCCGAACCCGGCACAGGCCGCGCCTGCCCCGGCCGATACCCCGCCGATCGAGCGCCTGCCGACGGTTCAGGTGCAGGCGGCGCGCGTGCAGCAGGTGGACGATGCGGACCTGCCGGCTTCGATCAGCACGGTCTGGCTGGATGACGACGCCAATGGAACCCTGGCCCAGGTGTCCGAAGCGCTGGGCGGCATCCCCGGCGTGGTGGCGCGCGACCGCCAGAACTATGCGCAGGACACCCAGCTGTCGATCCGGGGCTTCGGCGCACGGTCCACGTTCGGGGTGCGCGGGGTGCGCGTGCTGGTGGACGGCGTGCCGGCCACCATGCCCGACGGCCAGGGCCAGCTGTCGCATGCCAGCCTGCTCTCGGCGCAGCGGGTGGACGTGCTGCGCGGCCCGTTCTCGGCGTTGTACGGCAACTCCTCCGGTGGCGTGGTGCAGGTCTTCAGCGCCGACGGCGCCCCCGGCGACCCGTGGCGGCTGCGGCTGGACACCGGCAGCGACAACACCCTCAGCGCCGGTGCGCAGCTGCGCGGCCAGCAGGGACCGATCCGCTACAACGTGGCCGCCAACCACTTCCGCACCGATGGCTGGCGCGACCACAGCGCGGCCCGCCGCGAGTCGGTCAATGCGCGGCTGGGCACCGACGTGGGCGGCGGCCAGCTGGACCTGGTGCTGAATTACTTCGATTCGCCCGATGCGCAGGACCCGCTCGGCCTGAGCCGGGCCCAGGTCAACGCCGACCCGCGCCAGGCCACCGCCGTGGCCAGCCAGTACAACACCCGCAAATCGGTCCGCCAGGCCCAGGCCGGGCTGGTCTTCACCCGCACTGACGGCGCCCACACCTGGCGGGCGATGGGCTATGCCGGGCAACGCAGCGTGGAACAGTACCTCGCCATTCCCCCCGGGCCGCAGGCCAACCCGCTGCATGCCGGCGGGGTGATCGACCTGGACGGCGATTACGGCGGCGTGGACGCGCGCTGGAGCTGGCACGGCGACTGGGCCGGACGACCACTGGATCTTGTGATCGGCGCCAATGCCGACCGTCAGCTGCAGGATCGCCGCGGTTACGAGAACTTCGTGGGCGATCAGCTGGGCATCAAGGGCCGCCTGCGCCGCGACCAGGCCGACCGGGTGGAGAACATCGACCAGTTCGCCCAGGCGTGGTGGCAATGGGCCCCGCGCTGGTCGCTGCTGCTGGGCCTGCGCCACAGCACGGTGCGGTTCCGCTCCAACGACCACTACATCACCGCCAGCAACCCCGATGACAGCGGCGCGCGCCGCTACGCGGCCACCACGCCGGTGGCCGGGGTGGTGTTCCGCGCCAGCGATGCCTGGCGGCTGTACGCCTCGGCCGGGCGAGGCTTTGAGACGCCCACCTTCAACGAGCTGGGCTACCGCGCCGACGGCCAGGCGGGCTTGGCGCTGGACCTGTCGGCCGCGCGCAGCCGCAACCTGGAAGTGGGCAGCAAATGGCACGCACAGAGCGGGGCGCGGCTGGAAGCAGCCCTGTTCCGGGCCGACACCGATGACGAACTGGCGGTGGCCAGCAACAGCGGCGGGCGTTCCACCTACCGCAACATCGGCCGTACCCGGCGGCAGGGCGCCGAAGCCAGCTACGTGCAGCCACTGGGGGCGCAGACCGAACTGGCCGTGGCCTACACCTGGATCGAAGCGACGGTGCGCGATGCGTACCCGCTGTGCGGTACCGCCGGCTGCAACACGGTGCAGGCCGGCGCGCGCCTGCCCGGCGTGCCCCGGCAGCAGTGGAACGCGCGGATGCAGTACACGCCCGGGCCGTGGCAGTGGGCCGCCGAACTGGTGGCCTCCAGCGACACCGTGGTGAACGATTTGGCCACCGAGAAGGCGGCCGGGTATGCGTTGCTGAACCTGGAAGCGTCGCGCCGCTGGCAGACCGCGCAGGGCACCTTGCGGGCGTTCGCACGCATCGACAACGTGCTGGACCAGCGCTACATCGGCTCGGTGATCGTCAACGACGGCAACCAGCGGTACTTCGAGCCCGGCCCGGACCGGCGGGTGGGCGTGGGCCTGCAGTGGCAGTGGGCGCCGTGATCACCGGACCGCTGCCGGTATAGCGCGGCCCACCCAACGGGCTGCCGCTAGCGCGGGATCTTGGCCGGCACGAACGGCGAGGTGGGGTCGCTGGCGGGGAAGGTTTCGTCCAGGGCTTCATCCTGGTTGTCGCTGGCGTGCTCCTTGCGCGCCTGGCGCTGTTCCTGGTTCTCCCGCCCGCCCGGGTGCGGCACGCCGGTGGGGTCCTTGCGGTCGCGGTAGCCGTGGCTGGGGCCGGACACCACCGGCAGGTGGTCCGCTTCGGCCGGGGGAGACATCCCGGCGCCGCGGTCTTCGGCGTCCTGGTTGTCGTGTTTGGCGTGCTGTTCGCCAGGCACCGGGGTGCTGGCTTCGCGCAGGGGATCGCGTGGCATGGGAATCACTCCGGAACGGGGGACCTCCACTACAGCGCTTGGCGGGTGAAGTCCCTGCGAATCGCCTGCCCTGAACACATCTGTCACGGCTGGCTAACGGCGGCGGGACTATTTCTGCCTGCCCTGTACCGCCGGAGTCGTGCCATGCCCCGCCTGGACCGTCGCGCCGCCCCCGCGCTGTTCAACGCCTACCTGCAGCCCACCCGGAACACGCGCCGCGTACGCCGTGAGCGCACCGAGGAAGCCCAGGCGGTGGCGCAGGACTACCTGCAGTACATGCGCAACGATTACGAGCGCCGCCGCGGGCATGGCCACCGCAGCTGGCGCGATCTGTACCCGGCGTACGCATTCGCCCTGACCACGCACTATGCCGCCTGGCCACGCGGCAACGACGACGACACCGACGGCGAGCTGGCCGAGCACTGGGAACAGATGCGTGGGCAGTCGCGGTTGGGCTGGGGGCAGGCACGCGGCATCGTCGAGGACGCCTGGCTGGCGCTGGACCACATGCCGCCAGCGGCGGTGCACGGCCTGCTGCAGTAAGCCGTAAAGGGCCCCTGCACGGTGCGGACACGGGCGTTTCACGCCTGCCGCGGTACAGCTGCCCTCCCCCTGTAGCGTTGGAGTGGCCCTGCCATGGCCCGACCGATCTGGACCGGTACCCTCTCGTTCGGCCTGCTCAATCTCCCGGTCTCGCTGATGTCCGGCGAGCGCAAGGTCGACCTGCAGTTCCGCATGCTCGATTCACGCGACCGCAAGCCGATCCGCTTTGAGCGGGTCAACGCCGATACCGGCGAAGAAGTGCCGTGGAAGGACATCGTCAAGGCCTACGAGTACGACAAGGGCAGCTATGTGGTGCTGGAGGAGGACGACATCCGCTCGGCGGCGCCGGAGAGCCATGAGGCGGTGGAGGTGGAGACCTTCGTGGATGCCAGCACCATCGACCCGCGCTACTACGAGAAACCCTACCTGCTGGTGCCGGCCAAGAAGGCCGAGAAGGGCTACGTGCTGCTGCGCGAAACCCTGCGCAGGACCGACAAGGTGGGCATCGCCCGGGTGGTGGTGCGCACCCGCGAGTACCTGTGCGCGGTGATGCCGCATGGCGACGCGCTGGTGCTGATGATCCTGCGTTACCCACAGGAACTGGTCGACCCGGAAGACTACAAGCTGCCCACCGGCTCACTGGCCGACTACCGGATCAACAGCAAGGAAACGGCCATGGCCGAGCAGCTGATCGCGTCGATGTCCGGCGAGTGGAAACCCGATGACTACCACGACGAATTCCGCGAACGGCTGCAGGTGCTGCTGAAGAAGCGGATCAAGGCCAAGGGCGGCACCACCCAGGTGGAGGAAGAACCCGCGCCGCGCGAGGACGACGCCACCAACGTGGTCGACTTCATGTCGCTGCTGCAGAAGAGCCTGGATGCCAAGAAGCGCACGCCGGCCAGGAAGACCGCCGTGACCGCTGCGCCGAAGAAGGCCGCCGCCAAGAAGGCCAAGGCGCCGGCGAAGGCACCGGCCAAGGCGGCCAAGGCCGCGAAGAAGCCCACCAAACGTGCCACCCCCACGCGCAAGGCCGGGTAAGCGCCGATGTCACTGCAGGAATACCGCCGCAAGCGTCGTTTCGACGGCACCCCCGAGCCGGACGCCGACCGCCGCGGTGCGCCGGCGCGGCGCCCGATCTTCGTGGTGCAGCTGCACCATGCCAGTTCGCGCCACTACGATTTCCGGCTGGAAGCCGATGGTGTGCTGAAGAGCTGGGCGGTACCCAAAGGGCCGTCGCTGCGCGCGGGCGAGAAGCGCCTGGCGGTGGAGGTGGAGGACCACCCGCTGTCCTACGCAGGGTTCGAAGGCGATATTCCCAGCGGCCACTACGGCGCCGGGCATGTGGATGTGTACGACCACGGTACCTGGGCCTGCGATGGCGACCCGCTGGAGGCGATCGCTGCCGGCAAGCTCGACTTCGTGCTGCACGGCGAGCGCCTCAACGGCGGCTGGAAGCTGGTGCGCACGGCGATGAAGGGCAAGCAGCACCAATGGCTGCTGATCAAGCGCGACGACGCGCAGGCACGGGACGCAGAGGCCGATGACATGCTGGACACACCGCCGCCACGCGGCGCCGCCCGCAAGCGCGCAGCGGGGACCAAGGCTGCGCCGCGCGCTGCTGCAAAAACAGCCAAGCGCCCGGCCACGCCCGCGCCTGCACGCAAGGCCGACGCGCGCTGGCGCAAACGCGCGTTGGCGCTGGAGGGCGCACGCGACGCCCCTTACCCAGCCGGCTTCAAGCCGCAGCTGACCGACCACCGCGCCACCGCACCGGACGGCGATGGCTGGCTGCACGAGATCAAATGGGACGGCTACCGCCTGTTGGCCGAGGTCAACGACGGGGTGGTCGCGCTGCGCTCGCGCGGTGGCCTGAACTGGACCGAGGATTTTCCCGAGGTGGTGCAGGCCATTGCCGCGTTGCCGGTGCGCGACCTGCGCCTGGACGGCGAGCTGGTGGTGCTGGATGCGCAGGGCTGCAGCGATTTCACCGCCTTGCAGAAGGTCATCGACGGCACCGCCAAGCAGCCGCTGCGCTACGTGGTGTTCGACATGCCCGGCATTGCCGGGGTGGATATCAGCCGCTGCGGGCTGCTGCAGCGCAAGGCGCTGCTCAAGGACCTGATCGGTCCGGGTCCGGGCACGCTGGCCTACAGCGACCACGTGCTTGACCATGGACCGGCGGTGTTTGCCGCCAGTGGCGAGGCCGGGTTCGAAGGCATCATCAGCAAGCGCGTGGACGCGCCCTACGTCAACGCGCGCTCGCCGGCGTGGATCAAGATCAAGCACGAGACCACCGACGAATTCCTGATCGTGGGCTACACCGATCCCAAGGGCGCGCGCAGTGGCTTCGGCTCGCTGCTGATGGCCACGCCCGACACAGGTGGCCTGCGTTACGTGGGCCGGGTGGGTACGGGGTTCGACGATGCATTGCTGCGCACGCTGACCGCGCGCTTGAAACCGCTGGCGGTGAAACAGGACGTGCTGGCACTGCCGGCGCACGTGCCGTTCAACGCACGCAGCGTGCATTGGGTGAAGCCGGTGCTGGTGGCCGAAGTGGCGTTCCGTGGCTGGGCCAAGGAAGGGCTGCTGCGCCAGGCCAGCTTCAAGCGGCTGCGCGAGGACAAGCATCCCGGTGACTTGGGGGCGGCCGGCCAAGGGCTGGCGAAGGGCAAGGCTATGAAGAAAGCAACGACGCGCGGCAACGCCAGCGCGCCGACCGCAGGTGAGGCCGCGGAAGACGTCAGCATCAGCCATCCCGAACGCGTGGTGTTCGCCAAGGCGAAGATCACCAAGGGCGAGGTGGCCGACTACTACCGGCAGATGGCGCGCTGGGTGCTGCCCGAAGTGGCGCGGCGCCCGCTGTCGGTCCTGCGCTGCCCGGACGGGGTGGACAAGCCCTGCTTCTTCCAGAAACATCACGGCACCGGGCTCGGCGACGCGGTGCGCGCGATCCCGCTGGAACAGAAAAGCGGGCGCGAAGACTACCTGTACATCGAGGACGTGGCCGGGCTGCTGCAGCTGGTGCAGATGAACACCCTGGAGCTGCATCCGTGGGGCGCCACCGTGGCCGATCCGGAGCATCCGGACCGGCTGGTGTTCGACCTGGATCCCGGCGACGGGGTGAGCTGGGCGCAGGTGAAGTCGGCCGCGCGCGATGTGCGCGACCGGCTGTTGGATACCGGCCTGCAGAGCTTCGTGCGGCTGTCCGGTGGCAAGGGCGTGCACGTGGTGGTGCCCTTGCAGCCCAAGGCCGACTGGGCCCAGGCCAAGGACTTCTGCGACGCGTTCGCGCAGGCCATGGCCGAACATGCGCCGGACCGCTACGTGGCCACCATGAGCAAGGCCAAGCGCAATGGGGTGATCTTCATCGACTGGCTGCGCAATGCACGCGGCGCCACCAGTGTCAGCTCGTGGTCGCTGCGCGCGCGGCCCGGTGCCGGCGTGGCAGTGCCGCTGCGCTGGGAAGAGCTGGGCCGCATCACCGCCGCCGATGCGTTCCCCATGGCCAAGGCGCTGCAGCGTGCGCAGCGCTTGAAGCAGGATCCATGGGAGGGAATCGAGGCGGTGAAGCAGGTGCTGCCGGGGGCGTGACGCCGTAGGGAGTGCGCGGGTGGTGCGTTTGCCCCGGCAGTCGATCGGGATGCGACCCTACCGCGTAGTTCGCCTCACTGCGGGCGATAGCGCGCGCCCAGCCAGATGCCGGCGGCCTGCAGCGGCAGCGAGAGCAGCAGCACCAGCACGAACCAGAACGGGAAGTCGTTGCCCAGGTCCCAGGCGGCATAGGCCGACGCAGCGGCGATCACCGCCCACACCACCCCACCGTGGACGTAGGGCAGCGCCGGCGCGTAGCGCGCAGCGAACGCAGTGGCCGCCAGGCCGCCGAGGATGGTCCAGCCCAGGTCCCAGGCAAGGCGCGCCTGCCCGCCCTCGCCCAGGCCGATCCACGGCGCAATCCAGCCGGCCGCGCCGCTGACCATGCCCAGCACGAACAGCGCCACCACCACGCACAGCACGGACAGTACGACGGTCTTGGCAAGCGACAACGCGGACATGGCGATCCAGGGCAACGGGACAGTGCCCATTATGGACGCGTGCGTGGGTTCAGACCTTGCCGGCGTCTTTCAGCTGCGCGAACTCGTCATCGCTGAACAGCCGCGAGCGCACCAGGAAGCGCACGCCCTCGCCGTTCTCCAGCGAGAACATGCCGCCGCGTCCGGGCACTACGTCGATGATCAGCTGGGTGTGCTTCCAGTACGCGAACTGCGACGGGCTGATGTAGAACGGGGCGCCGCCGATCTCGCCGAGCTGCACGTCGCGGTCGCCCACGATGAAGTCACCCTGGGCAAAGCACATCGGCGAGGAGCCGTCGCAGCAGCCGCCGGACTGGTGGAACAACAGCGGGCCGTGGCGGGCGTGCAGCGTTTCGATCAGCTGCAGTGCCGCCAGGGTGGCGGTGACCTGGGGTGGTTGGGCGCGCATCGTTGGGTTTTCCTGGGAGCCGGCCAGCGGCCGGCAGTACCGGGTTCTGGGCATTGCGGGGAGCCGGCCAGCGGCCGGCACTACCGGTGCAGGGTGCGGCCTGCCTTCGTTGGGAGAGGAGGAACGAAGACAGGCCGCGGCACGAGCGGTTACGCGTTGAGATCCAGCACCACGCGGCCTTCGATCTTGCCGGCGTGCATGCGCGCGAAGATGTCGTTGATGTTCTCCAGGCGGTCGCTGGTGACCGTGGCCGCCACCTTGCCCTGCTCGGCGAACTCCAGCGATTCCTGCAGGTCCAGGCGGGTACCGACGATCGAGCCACGCACGGTGATGCCGTTGAGCACCATGCCGAAAATGTCCAGCGGGAAGTTGCCCGGCGGCAGGCCGTTCAACGACACCGTGCCACCGCGGCGGACCATGCCCAGTGCCTGTTCGAAGGCCTTCGGCGATACCGCCGTGACCAATGCACCGTGCGCGCCGCCGATTTCCTTCTTCAGGAACGCGGCCGGGTCGGTGGTGCGCGCGTTGACCGTGATCGTCGCGCCGAGGCGCTCGGCGAGCTTCAGCTTGTCGTCGTCGATATCCACCGCAGCCACGTTCAAGCCCATGGCCCGGGCATACTGCACCGCCATGTGGCCCAGCCCGCCGATGCCGGAGATCACCACCCACTGGCCCGGACGGGTGTCGGTGACTTTCAGGCCCTTGTACACCGTCACGCCCGCGCACAGGATCGGTGCGACCTCGATGAAGCCCACGCCCTTGGGCAGCAGGCCCACATAGTTGGCATTGGCCAGCGCGTATTCGGCGAAGCCGCCGTTGACCGAGTAGCCGGTGTTCTGCTGCGCTTCGCACAGCGTTTCCCAGCCGCCCATGCAGTGCTCGCAATGGCCACAGGCCGAGTACAGCCACGGGATGCCGACGCGGTCACCTTCGCGGATATGGCTGACACCCGCGCCCACCGCCACCACGTGGCCCACCCCTTCGTGCCCGGGAATGAACGGCGGATTGGGTTTGACCGGCCAGTCGCCCTCCACCGCGTGCAGGTCGGTGTGGCACACACCACACGCCTCGATCTTCACCAGGATGTCGCCGGGGCCGGGCCGCGGTACCTCGACTTCCTCGATGCGTAACGGCTTGCCGAATTCGCGGACGACAGCGGCCTTCATGGTCTTGTTCATGCATGGATCTCCGTGGATTGCCAATGACAGCACTGTGGCGCCGGCCTCCGGCCGACGCCTTGATCGTGATCAAGCAGGGCGCGGGCTCAGAAGAAGCCCAGTTTCTTCGGCGAGTAGCTCACCAGCAGGTTCTTGGTCTGCTGGTAGTGGTCGAGCATCATCTTGTGGTTCTCGCGGCCGATGCCGGACTGCTTGTAGCCGCCGAACGCGGCGTGTGCCGGGTAGGCGTGGTAGCAGTTGGTCCACACGCGACCGGCCTGGATGCCGCGGCCCATGCGGTACAGGCGCGAGGCATCGCGGCTCCACACCCCCGCGCCCAGCCCGTACAGCGTGTCGTTGGCGATCTCCAGCGCTTCTTCCTCGGTCTTGAAGGTGGTCACCGATACCACCGGCCCGAAGATTTCTTCCTGGAAGACGCGCATCTTGTTGTGGCCCTTGAACACGGTGGGCTTCACGTAGAAGCCACCGGCGAGGTCGCCGTCGAGGGTGGCCTGCTCGCCGCCGATCAGCACCTCCGCGCCTTCCTGCCTGCCGATATCGAAGTAGGACAGGATCTTCTCCAACTGCTCCGACGACGCCTGCGCGCCGACCATCGTGTTGGGGTCCAGCGGGTTGCCCTGCTTGATCGCGGCCACGCGCTTGAGCGCGCGTTCCATGAATTTTTCGTAGATCGATTCCTGGATCAGCGCGCGCGACGGGCAGGTGCACACCTCGCCCTGGTTGAAGGCGAACAGCACGAAGCCTTCGATGGCCTTGTCCAGGAAATCATCGTCCTCGGCCATGACATCGGCGAAGAAGATGTTGGGCGACTTGCCGCCCAGTTCCAGCGTCACCGGAATCAGGTTCTGGCTGGCGTACTGCATGATCAGCCGGCCGGTGGTGGTTTCACCGGTGAAGGCGATCTTGGCGATGCGCGGGTTGGACGCCAGCGGCTTGCCCGCCTCCACGCCGAAGCCATTGACCACGTTCAGCACGCCGGCCGGCAGCAGGTCGCCGATCACCTCCATCAGCACCAGGATCGAGGCGGGGGTCTGTTCGGCCGGCTTGAGCACCACGCAGTTGCCGGCCGCCAGCGCCGGGGCCAGCTTCCAGGCGGCCATCAGCATCGGGAAGTTCCACGGGATGATCTGCCCGACCACGCCGAGTGGCTCATGGAAGTGGTAGGCAATGGTGTCCTTGTCGATCTCCGACAGGCTGCCTTCCTGCGCGCGTACCGCCCCGGCGAAGTAGCGGAAGTGGTCGGCCATCAGCGGGATGTCGGCGTTGAGCGTTTCGCGGATCGGCTTGCCGTTGTCCCAGGTCTCGGCATGCGCGAGCAGGTCCAGGTTCTCCTCGATGCGGTCGGCGATCCTGTTGAGGATGTTGGCGCGTTCGGTGGTGGAGGTCTCGGCCCAGGCGCGTTTGGCGGCATGCGCGGCGTCCAGCGCCGCTTCGATGTCCTCGGCGTTGGAGCGGGCCACCTCGGTGAAGACCTTGCCGGTGACCGGCGTGGTGTTCTCGAAGTACTGGCCGCTGCGGGGTGCCACCCACTGCCCGCCGATGAAGTTGCCGTAGCGCGGCTTGAAGATGGACTGCGGGTCGGTGGCGTGCGGCTTGGCGGACGTGACGGCGTTCATCGGGGTGCATCTCCGGCAGGTAGGGAAAGGCCCGTAAGGGTCCTTCCCTGCCGCAAGGACGGTGCCAACTCTGGCCTGCTGCGCTGCGGCACGCCTTCCGGCCGCGGCCGGCCACGGAACATGCCTGTGATCTGCGGCGGTGCAGCAGCGAAGGTCATTGCGCAGTAACGCTGCCTGTGCTGTTTATCGGAACAGGTCCCGCTACAACTGTCGCAGATTGCGACACTGGAGAAACAGGTGTCCCAGCAGCCGCTCCTGCACCGTGTCGGCAATGCGCGTCGTTCGTTCTTCGAGCGCGGCGCGACGCCGGTCGGCATCGTGCCCGACACCATCCTGCAGTCGTGGCAGCGCTGCCTGCGTGGCGGGCTGTCGGTGGATGCGCAGCCGGAGGTGGAGCCGTTGCCGGATGCACGCCTGCGCGAACTGCGCGAGCGCCAGCAGAAGCTGTGGCGGCTGGCCCGCCCCGAGCTGGACGGGCTGGCCGCCGACATCGCCGCCGCCGGCAGCATCGTGCTGCTCACCGATGAAGACGGCTGGATCCTGGATGCCGAAGGCAGCCCGGGTTTCCTCGACAAGGCCGGGCGCGTGGCGCTGATGCCGGGCGTGCGCTGGGACGAGACCACGGTGGGCACCAACGCCATTGGCACGGCCATCGTGGAAGGCCGCTCGGTGGAGGTACGGGGCGGCGAGCACTACTTCGCCCCGCACGGCATCCTGACCTGCTCGGCCACGCCGATCTTCGACCCCTACGGCCAGCGCGTGGGCGTGCTGGACATCTCCGGCGATGCACGATTGCAGCACCTGCACGCGCGGGTACTGGCGCGGCAGGCCGTGGCGCACATCGAGCACCGCTACTTCGACGCGGGGCTGGCCGACTGCGAACTGGTGCGGCTGCACCACGACCGCACCCTGCTGGGCACCCCGCGCGAAGGCATCCTGGGCTTCCGCGGCGGCCGCCTGGTGGCTGCCAACCGTACCGGCCTTGCGCTGTTCGGGCTGGAGCATGCCGATATCGGCCATGCGCCGTATGCCGCGCTGTTCGATGGGCCGTTGGCGCGCCTGCACGACGACGGTGCGCTGATCGACCGCCAGGGCCGCGCGCTGTACGGGCAGCTGGGCGAGGGCCAGCGTGCGCCGGTGCGGGGCCGTGCGGATGCGCGGCCGGCGGCGTTGCCGACCGGGTCACGCCGACCGGCGGCCACCGCAGTGGATGCCACCCCGCTGTTCGATGCCGACCAGCAGCGCGCGCTGGATCGCGCCTGCCGCGTGCTGGATGCGCAGTTGCCGGTGCTGCTGCAGGGTGAGACGGGCACGGGCAAGGAGGTCTTCGCCCGCGAACTGCACCGGCGCAGCCTGCGCGCCGACAAACCCTTCGTCGCGGTCAACTGCGCGGCCTTGCCGGAGGGCCTGATCGAGGCCGAACTGTTTGGCTATGAAGAAGGCGCGTTCACCGGCGCGCGCCGCCAGGGCAGCACCGGCCTGCTGCGCCAGGCGCAGGGCGGCGTGCTGTTCCTGGACGAGATCGGCGACATGCCGCTTGCCCTGCAGCCGCGGCTGCTGCGCGTGCTGCAGGAACGCACACTGTCGCCCCTGGGCGGCGGCAAGCCGGTGCAGCTGGATTTCACGCTGATCTGCGCCACCCACCGCGACCTGGACCTGGCCATGCAGGCGGGCGATTTCCGCAGCGACCTGTACTACCGCATTGCCGACCATGCGGTGCCACTGCCGGCGCTGCGTGACCATCCTGATCGGGCCGAGCTGCTGCGCGGCCTGTGGCAGCGCCTGGGCCAGGGCCGCACGCTGGCCGACGCCGCGTTTGCCGCACTGGCCGCGTATGCCTGGCCGGGCAATCTGCGCCAGTTGTGCGCGTGCCTGCGCACGCTGGTGGCATTGAGTGAGCCTGGCGAGGTGATCGCCCTGGATGCCCTGCCGGCCTACCTGCGCGCGCCGCTGAGCATGCAGGCCCCTGCCCCTGCCCCGCACGCCGATGCCGGCGCGCTCGACGCGATCGCCGAATCCGCGATGCGCGCCGCGCTGGCCGATGCCGGCGGCAACGTGGCGCAGGCGGCGCGCAGGTTGGGCATCAGCCGCAGCACTCTGTACCGCAGGCTGGGGCGTCCGGTCCGCTGAGCATCAGCTCGATGCCGGTACCAGGTCGAAGTTGTTGGCCTGGTACTGGAACAGCAGGCAGTCGGTGCCGGCCTTGCACCCGCTCTCGTGCACCCGGTTGGCTGGCAGGCTGTAGTAGGAGCCAGCCGGATACAGCACTTCCTTGCCATCGATGCGCGCATAGAACGTGCCGCTGAGCACCACCGTGGGCAGCGTCTGGCTGTGCGTGTGCAGGCCGTTGTCGGTGCCTGCCTTGAAGCGTACGAACGCCGAATAGAAGCCTTCGCCATCGCTGAGGATGTTGCCCTGGGTATTGGCGTAGCTGACCGCGCCCTGGGTGCCCGGCACGTCCTGCCAGTGCAGCTGTGCCGACGGCAACGAGACCAACGGGTCGGTGCCGGTCGTCGGGGCGGGCGGGTTGGCGGCGCAGGCGCTGACGGCGAGGGTGATCAGGGTGGCTAGGGCAAGGCGGTGGGTGAGGATCATGCGGGGCTCCCGGCTCGGTTGAGGAGGCGCCACTGTAGGAGTGCCACCCTCTCGCAAACAGCCACGCGCGCAGACACCACCTGTGCGGAAAGCGCACAGGTGGCACCATGCGTGACCTATCCGGCCAGCACCGACGCCTGGTGTGCCAGCTGTTCGATGCCGGCCCAATCCCTGGCCTGCATCAATGCCCGCGTGGTCAGCCATGACCCGCCGACGCACAACACGTTGGGCAGGTGCAGGAACTGCGAGGCGGTCTGCGCGCTGATCCCGCCCGTGGGGCAGAAGCGCACGTCGCCGAACGGCCCGTTCCACGCCGACAGCATCGCCGCGCCACCGGCCTGCACCGCCGGGAAGAACTTGAAGGTATCCAGGCCGTGCTCCAGGCCCAGCATCAGCTCGGACGAGGTGGCCACGCCCGGCAGGAACGGCAGGTCGGTGTCGCGCGCGGCGGCGTACAGGCGCGGCGTGGCACCCGGCGACACCGCAAACCGGCCACCCACCTGCTTGACCTGCTCCATCTGCGTGGTGGTCAGCACGGTGCCGGCGCCCACCACCGCATCGGGCACGGCCTCGACCATCGCCTTGATGGCGTCCATCGCTACCGGCGTACGCAGCGTCACCTCGATCACCGGCAGGCCACCGTTGAACAGGGCGCGCGCTACCTCGACCGCATCGTCGATGTTCTCGGGGGTGAACACCGGAATCACCGGGGCCAGTTTCAGGACAGCACGTACACGTGGATCAGCGCCGGACATCGAATCGCTCCTCGCCCGTCAGGGCCATCACGTCAGCCTCGCTGACAGGGTTGAAGTCGCCCGGAATCGAGTGCTTGAGGCAGGCCGCAGCCAGGCCGAAGCGTACGATCGCCTCCGGTGCGAAGCCGCGCATCATGCCATGCAGGATGCCCGCGGCGAAGGCGTCGCCGCCGCCGATGCGGTCCACGATGCCGATCATCTCGCGGGTTGGCGCTACCGCGCGGGTGCCATCGCGGCCGACCAGCATCGCCCCGAGCGCGTGGTTGTCCACACTGTGCGGCGTGCGCTGGGTGCAGGCCATCCACTGCAACCGCGGGAACGCGGCGAACGCCTGCGCGGCGGCCGCATCGACACGCTCACGCACATCGGCCTGTTCGAATTCGCCGCCGAGCACCACGCCGATATCGCGGTAGTCAGCGAAGACCAGATCGGCGCAGGCGAACAGCTGGCGCAGGATGCCGGGCGCATCGCCCTGCCAGCGCGCCCACAGCGACGGCCGGAAGTTGCCATCGAAGGACACCCGCACGCCACGCGCGCAGGCCGCCTGGGCGGCCACCAGCGTGGCCTGGGCCATGGCCGGGTTCAGCGCGGGGCTGACCCCGGACAGGTGCAGCCAGTCAGCGCCGTCCAGCAGCGCATCCCAGTCGTAGTCGGCCGCGCTGCCGCAGGCGAATGCCGAGTCGGCGCGGTCGTAGACCACTTCGCTGGCGCGCTGCACCGCGCCGGTGGTGAGGAAGTAGAGGCCCATGCGCCCGGGCCGAACCTGCACGTGGCCGGTGTCCACCCCATGCCGGCGCAGCTCTCCGCTCACGAACCGGCCCAGCGGGTTGTCCGGCAAGGTGCTGACCATCGCCACCGCATGCCCCAGGTGGGCCAGCGACACGCCCACGTTGGCCTCCGCGCCGCCAGCATGCACCGCCAGCTGCGCGCTCTGCAGCAGCAACTCGCGGCCGGGGGCGCTCATGCGCAGCAGCAACTCTCCGAAACAGACAACACGACTCATGGCGGTGGATCCTTGTGAAAGCGAGGGCGCCTGCGGGAGCGCCCGGATGGAATGGCTAGCGGTGTCATTCTAGCCTTGCGGCGCCTGCCGTCTACCGGATGGAATGTCGAAAGCATTGTCCCGCAAGCCTCCGGGGGACATTGAAAATCTGTTGCGCTGCAAGATGCTCCTTCTGGAACGGGCTGTTAACGTCCGCCCTGACCAGCGGTGTCATTGCACTGACATGTCGCCGGATAGCTGTTTCATGTAGCACCTTGGGAGAGGGAAAACATGCAATCTCGAAACATCCAGAAAAAGACACCGGTTACCTTGCTTGCCCTGTCGATCGGCCTGGCGCTGAGTGGTACCGCGCTGGCCCAGGAAACCCCTACCGACCTGGACACTGTCACCGTCACCGGCTACCGCGCCAGCGTCGAGAAGGCGCTGGACATCAAGCGCGGCGAAGCCGGCGTGGTCGATGCCATCGTCGCCGAGGATATCGGCAAGTTCCCGGACCTCAACCTGGCCGAGTCGCTGCAGCGCATTCCGGGCGTGGTCATCACCCGTGAAGCCGGCGAAGGCCGCAACATTTCCGTGCGTGGCCTCGGTCCGGACTTCACCCGCGTGCGCATCAACGGCATGGAAGCGCTGACCACGGTCGGCGCCGGTGACCAGAGCGGCGGCACCAACCGCGGCCGCGGCTTCGACTTCAACGTGTTCGCCTCGGACCTGTTCTCGCAGCTGCTGGTGCGCAAGACCGCCTCGGCCGACGTCGAGGAAGGCTCGCTGGGCGCCACCGTGGACCTGCGCACCGCGCGCCCGTTCGACTACGACGGCTTCACCTTCGCCGCCAGTGGCCAGGCCAGCTACAACGCCATGGCCGAAAAGGCCGATCCGCGCGTGGCCGCGCTGATCTCCAACACCTTCGCCGATGGCACCTTCGGTGCGCTGTTGTCGGTGGCCTACTCCGAGCGCCAGGCGCTGGAAGAAGGCTCCAACACCGGCCGCTGGGCCAACGGCCCGAGCAACAGCAACTTCAATGCCGACTCGCCGTTCGCGGAGGCGCGCAACGCCAACGTCTACCACCCGCGCTTCCCGCGGTACGTGCAGATGGAACACGAGCAGAAGCGCCTGGGCGTGACCGGCACCCTGCAGTGGAAGCCCACCGACGCCACCGAGATCTCGCTGGACGCGCTGTACTCCAAGATCGATGCCAAGCGCGACGAGCACTACATCGAGGCGATCTCCTTCAGCCGCGCCCGCGATTCGGCCACTGGCGCACTGCGTCGGCCCGAGCGCGACGGCAAGCCGTCGATGATCGTCAAGAACGGGGTGATCGAGAACAACGCGCTGGTGTACGGCGAGTTCGACAACGTCGATATCCGCAGCGAGAACCGCCACGACGAGTGGAGCACCGAGTTCAAGCAGATCGCGTTGAACGGCCAGCACCGCTTTGGCGATGCCTTCACCTTGTCCGGCAAGGTCGGCATCTCGCGCTCCAAGCACGAGAATCCGGTCCAGACCACGATCATCATGGACAAGTATGACGTGGACAACTACAGCTACGACTACCGGGGCAACAGCCGGTTCCCGACGCTGAACTACGGTATCGACCCGACCAACCCCGCTGGCTGGGAACTCGCGGAAATCCGCCTGCGCCCGCAGTACGTGGACAACGACTTCGACACCGGCCAGATCGACTTCAACTGGAACATCAGCCCCGGCTTCCGCCTGAAGGGCGGCGTGCTGGCCAAGAACTACACGTTCAAGACCGTCGAGCTGCGTCGTGGCAGTGAACTGGTGGTGCCCACCTTCGCCGACGGCACCAAGATCGTCCCGGTGGACATGACCCAGCAGGAAGGCCTCAAGGGCATCACCGGCAGCCCGAACAACTGGGTGGTGCCGGACCTCAACGCGGTCGCCAACCAGTTCGACATCTACAGCAACACCGGGATCTTCGCCGTCGCGCCGCGCGCCAACAACGTGCGCAGCGTGGAAGAAGAAGATCGCGGCGGCTACCTGATGGGTGAGTTCTCCACCGAACTGGGCAGCATCCCGTTCTCGGGCAACTTCGGTGTGCGCTACGTGCGCACCAAGCAGAGCGCCACCGGCCTGTCCACGCTGACCACCACCACGATCTCCACGACGGCCAACCGCACCTACGACGACACCCTGCCCTCGTTCAACCTGGTGGCGGAGATCACCCCGGACTTCCTGATCCGCCTGGGCGCGGCCAAGGTGATGAGCCGTCCGGGCCTGGGCAACCTGACCCCGGGGTCCACCGTGGCCGTGGCCGGCTCGGCGCGCACCATCGCCACCGGCAACCCGGATCTGGACCCGATCCGCGCCACCAACGTGGACCTGGGCTTCGAGTGGTACTTCGCCGAAGGCGCGATGGCCGGTGTCGGTCTGTTCTACAAGGACATCGACACCTTCATCCAGACCACGCGCGAAACCCATCCCTACAGCTTCAGCGGCTTGCCCGACGCGCTGCTGATCGGCACCGGCGCCAACCCCGACAGCGACTTCACGTACACCAAGCCGGTGAACACCCCGGGTGGCGAACTCAAGGGCGTGGAAGTCAACTACACCCAGCCCTTCACCTTCCTGCCGGGCAAGTGGTCCAACCTGGGCGTGCAGCTGAACTACACCTGGGTCGATTCGCAGATCCAGTACATCAACTCCAGCGGCCAGCCGGTGCTCAAGGCCGACCTCACCGGTCTGTCGCGCAACTCCTGGAACGCCACGCTGTTCTATGAAGGCAAAGTGTTCTCCGGCCGCGTCTCGGCGACCAACCGCGACGACTACCTGACCCAGGTGACCGGCACCGAAGCGGGCTTCAACCTCGATGGTTACCACGGCATGACCGGTACCACCTTCATCGACGCCTCGATCCGCTACGCGATCAACGAGAAGCTGGAGCTGAGC
This sequence comes from Stenotrophomonas rhizophila, assembly GCF_000661955.1. Taxonomy (NCBI): domain Bacteria; kingdom Pseudomonadati; phylum Pseudomonadota; class Gammaproteobacteria; order Lysobacterales; family Lysobacteraceae; genus Stenotrophomonas; species Stenotrophomonas rhizophila. Next base: position 4,527,276 of record NZ_CP007597.1, on the reverse strand, counting down.
CTGGAAGGCATGAACCTGACCAACGAAGCCAGCGACGAGTGGGTGTACTCGCCGTCCACCGGGCGTTTGCCACTGCAGTACACCGAAACCGGCCGCCAGTTCATGCTCGGCGTGCGCTACAAGTTCTGATTCACCGGCAGGACCCAGCGGCGGCGTGAGCCATCACGCCGCCGGCTGCGCGCGCCGCCGTCGTTGCCATCCACGCCCGTATCGCATGCAGCCACGCTGCTGCGGCGCAAGATGCCGCCGCGTGAGGGGTTTGTTACGTTTCGGATGACCAACGGTGTCACAGCGGCACATGCGCGACAGACGCTCCGGGGGAGGCCGGACGTCCATGACTCATCACCATCACGCTCGCATGGCGGCGCACCCTGGAAGGAAACACGCGATGGATCGACCGTTCTCCTGTAAAAAGACACCGGTTACCGTACTTGCGGTCGCCATAGCATTCGCCCTGCAGGGCACCGCCGGCATCGCCGCGGCCCAGCAGACGCCGGAAGCGGCGGCCGCACTCAACGCGGTGGACCTGGACAAGGTGGAGGTCAAAGCCACCTACCGCGAAAGCCTGCAGCAGTCGCTGGATGAAAAGCGCTACAGCGTCGAGCAGGTGGATGCGATCTACGCCGAAGACATCGGCAAATTCCCCGATCTGAACCTGGCCGAGTCGATGCAGCGCATTGCAGGCGTGTCGATCGACCGCGAAGGCGGCGAAGGCCAGCAGATCTCCGTGCGCGGCCTGGGCTCGGACTTCACCCGCGTGCGCATCAACGGCCTGGAAGCGCTGTCCACCGCCGGCAGCGGCACCACCGGCGTCAACCGCAGCCGCGGCTTCGACTTCAACACCTTTGCCTCTGAACTCTTCAGCCGGGTCAAGATCAACAAGACCCAGTCGGCGCAGACCGACGAAGGCTCGCTGGGCGCCACGGTCGACCTGCGCGGTTCGCGCCCGTTCGACTTCGAGGGCTTCCAGGCATCGCTCGGCGGCCAGTACGGCTACAACGAGCTGTCCAGGAACAAAGACCCGCGCATCTCCGGGCTGATCAGCAACACCTGGGCCGACGGTCGCTTCGGCGCGCTGATGTCGGTGGCCTACAGCAAGCGCACCATTTTCGAGGAAGGCTACAACCCGGTCCGCTGGGAGCACGGCAACTACCGCAACTCCAACCAGAGCACCGCGGCCAACAACGGCACCTACGGTTTCTGCAGCCCGGCCGGCTACGACCCGCAGACCCCGCGCAACCCGCTGGCCAATGAAACCGCCGCCGGTGTGGGCAGCGCCGCCAACCAGGCGCGCAGCAACGGCTGGGGCAGCTACGGTATCGATGCCACCCACTGCGGCCCCGGCCTGGACCGGCCCGCCGCCACGGCCGAAAACATCGCCGCCTACGAGACCGCGACCAACGCGTGGATCCCGCGCTACCCGCGCTACGTCCGCACCGAACACGAGATCGAACGCCTGGGCGTCACCGGCGCGCTGCAGTTCAAGGTCAGCGACGACACCCAGTTGAACCTGGACGTGCTGTATTCCAAGCTCGACAAGGACGTGCGCGAAGACTCCATCGGCGCCAACCTGCACCGCACCGCGCAGTACGGCGGCAAGACCCAGATCGTGGTCCGCGAGGCGCAGGCCGACGCGCAGAACCGCCTCACCTACGGCGTGTTCGACAACGTGGACTTCCGCACCGAATCCACCGCGATCGAAGAGAGCACCGAGTTCAAGCAGTTCAGCCTGAACCTGGAACACCGCTTCAACGACGCGGTGCGGCTGGACGCGGTGGTCGGCCATTCCGAGTCGAACTACGCACGACCGGTGTTCTCGATGGTCAGCTTCGACAACAGCAACCTGGACGGCTTCGTGCTGGACATGCGCAACGGCAAGGTGCCGGCGATGTCGTTCCCGTTCGACCTCAGCGCCGTGAACAACTGGCAGTGGCTGGGCTACGGCAGCACGCCGGTCAATGCCAACGGCACCGCGCGCGGCGGCAACATCAGCGAAGTGCGGCTGAACCCGCAGTATGTCGACAACGCCTTCGACACGGCCAAGGTGGACCTCACCTTCGTCATCAATCCCACCTTCACCCTGCGCGGCGGTCTGGCCTACAAGGACTACGACATGAGCACGCAGGAGTACCGCAACATCAGTTACGGGCGCCTGTCGCAGGCGCTGCCGGACGGGGTTACCGTGGGTGACCTCAGCAGCTCGCTGAGCGGCTTCGGCAAGGGCATGGATGGCAGCCTGCCCAACGCGTGGCTGGTGCCGGACTTCAAGCAGATCGCCAACCTGCTGGACATCTACTGCAACTGCAACACCGGCACGCTGGGCGGCGACTACCGGCTGGCCAGCGTCGGCCACTTCGGCGCGTCCAACAACAACTTCGACGTCAACGAAAAAAGCTACGGCAGCTACCTGCAGCTGGACTTCAACACCGACCTGCTGGGCCGCGCGTTCCGCGGCAACCTCGGCGTACGTTACGTGCAGACCCGTATCACCGCCGATGGCTACGCGCCGTGTACCGCCACCAACGCGAACGACCTGTCCTCGGCCTGCGCACCGTTCTTCGGCGTGGCCAGCGCCACCGCCGACCCCGGCGAGCGTCTGCAGGTCGGCACCCGGGTCGGCCACAAGTACGACGACTGGCTGCCCTCGTTGAACCTGGCCTGGGACCTGACCGACACCTTCGTGCTGCGCTTCGGCGCGGCCAAGACCATGGCCCGCCCGACCCTGTCCAACCTGTCGCCGAGCGTCAGCGGTGGGCCCACGGCGTATTTCGACGATGACCGCGCGTACTCGATCAACCTGGGCAACCCCAAGCTGGATCCGTTCCGCTCGACCAACTACGACCTCAGCGCGGAGTGGTACTTCGACGAGGGCGCGCTGCTGTCGGCGGCGGTGTTCTACAAGGACATCGAGAGCTACGTGCAGCGCACCCGCCTGATGACCACCTGGGCGGACATGGGCTATTCGCTGGATCTGCTGCCGACCGGCTTCAGCCCGGACACCGTGTTCAACGTGCAGAGCTACTTCAATACGCCCGGCGGCCCGCTCAAGGGCTATGAAGTGTCCTACCAGCAGCCTTTCAGCTTCCTGCCCGGCTTCTGGCGCAATTTCGGCGTGCAGCTCAACTACACGCACGTCGAATCGAAGATCAAATACATGTTCAGCTCGGGCACCGGCAGCACCATCGTCACCACCTACACCGAGAACGACCTGCTGAACCTGTCGCCGAACTCGTACAACGCCACGCTGTACTACGACGACGGCCGCTTCAGCGCCCGCGTGTCCACCAGCTACCGCGACGCGTACATCAGCACCATCCTGTCGCAGGAAAACGTATGGGACCTGGACGGCAAGCAGCTCGCCACCGCCGATGTGCAGGGCAAGTACAGCGTGGAGAACGTGGACTTCAACATGTCCTACAAGGTCAACAAGAATCTCTCGCTGACCTTCGAAGCGATCAACCTGCTCGACACCGCCGATGAGCGCTACGTCGATTCGGCGTTGTCGCTGCCCGACCGCTACACGCACACCGGCCGTCAGTACTACCTCGGCCTGCGCTACAAGTTCTGACCGTGCTGCGCCTGCCGCCACCTGTATCGCGCCCGTCCCCGTCCTTCTCTCCGGGATGGCGGGCGCGGTGCGGGGGCGGGAGGCCACCGTGAGCCGCTGACGCCCGCTGGTGGTTCCGCTGTACTGTTTCTGCTGTCGAAAGGAAGGTCCCATGCATCGCCCTGTCGCCCCCTTGATCCGTCCCTCCCGCCTGTCGGCCAGCCTGCTGGCCCTGCTGCTTGCGGGCAGTGGCACCGCCTGGGCGCAGACCGCCCCGCAGCTGCTGTTCCACGTCTCGGCCGACCAGGGCCTGCAGGCCGACACCGCCGCGGGCGATCCGGTACCGAACTTCGTGGACAAGGTGAAGCGGGTGCCGAACGGGGCGCACGGCAGCGCGATCGAATGGGCGGATGATGGCGTGTTGTCGTGGAATGCGCCGGGCAACATCCAGGCCCAGCGCGGCACGTTGGGCTTCTTCTGGCGCTCCCGCTACGCGGTGGGCGAAGCCCCGTTCGTGATCTTCCGGGTCGGCTATGCCGACCACAGCAGCTGGGACATGGCCTGGCTGCGGATCGACTGGAACGGCCACGGCTTCGATGCGTTCGTCACCGATGCCAACCTGGCGCGCACGCGCGTGTCATTCAAGCTCGACCAGAACCCCTCGCCGCAGCAGTGGCAGCACATCGCCTTCGGCTGGGATGAAAACCACGGCGTGCGCCTGTACGTGGACGGCAAGGAGGTCGCCCGCCAGGAGACCACCGCCGACTACGACGCCGCACTCGATCAGCTCGGCCTGGCCGCGCGCGTGATGGCGCCCTACCAGGTGCAGAGCCGCTACAACTTCCTGCGCGGCAGCGACTTCGACGAGATCCGCGTCTACGACCGCCTGCTGGATCCGGCCGGTATGGCCGCCCTGGCGCGCAATGCCACACCCGCCACCGCCGTGGCCGTGCCGGACCCGATGCGCGCCTGGCGCCACCGCCATGGCTGGGACGCGACCCCGCCGCCGGCACTGACCACCACGACCACGACGATCCGCAAGGTCGAGTTCGCCGATACCAAAGACCACAAGCAGTGGATGTGGAAGGCCACCGACGGCATCGCCGAAACCACCTGGCCGGGCGTGTACAACCGCTCGCGCCTGCCGGGCCGCAACGACTACTTCCAGCTGCCCGACTGGAACACCTACGTCGAGGGCGGCCAGCAGTTGGACCTGACCCTGCCGGCCGGTGAAACCGTCAACCGCATCGAAGTGCGTGGCGCCGCGTTCGGCGGGCTCAGCCACAGCGCCGATGGCCAGCCGCCGCAGACCCTGTTCCAGCGCCCGCAGGGCGTGGTGCGCAGCGTGGATGCCATTGCCGCCCAGACCGGCGGCGTCCTGCACTTCCGCAATACCGAACAGGAAACCCCGATCCAGGAAATCTGGGCCTACCAGGTGAGCGATGCCGCCGAGCCGGAGGGCACGGTCAAGCAGCGCTACCTGGTCGACAGCCAGGCGCTGCCGGATTACACCAACATCGCGGCACTTCGGGAGTACATCGACGGCCGCTACCCGGCGGCCGAACGCAGCACGGTGATGGCGCTGCCCAAGGGGGCCGGCGCACGCCGGCGCACGGCCGATACGCTGCCCGCGCAGCCGCTGCCGATCGTGCACGTGCTGATTCCCTCCGGCGTCAGCGATGCCCCGGCGGCACAGCCGCTGATCCGCAGCTGGGCACACAGCTGGGAGAACATGCACGATGGCCTGGACGGCGTGGCCATCGACCTGCCCGCGCTGGACCTGCCCGCCACCCACGACGGGTTGATCCCACTCAACATCCGCATCAAGGACCCGATCTGGCCGGCGCGCGACATGATCGACGTGTCGGTGTCGGTCAAACCGGGGCAGAAGCGCACGCTGTGGCTGGATCTGCGCGACCGCATCCTCACCGCGGACAGCCTGTGGATCTCCATCGCCTCGGCCGCACCGGGCTTCAACGCCACCTCGCTGGACGGGGCGGAGATCCGCATGGTCTACAAGGACCGCGAGGAGGCGAAGAAGGAGCACATCGCCGACCGCTTCAACCAGGCACGCGACAATTGGGGCTTCCTGGTCGAAGAACACACCACGTCCAAGCGGCAGCGCCTGTACGCGCGCGTCTACGCCGACCTCAGCGACCTGCTGCGGGTTGATCCGGACCACGTCAACGGCCGCCTGTACTGGAACTACATCAGCTACAACAGCCAGGGCAAACCGCCGTTCGCCCAGCCGCAGGCGCCCAAGGGCGTGCCGCAGTGGGCGTTCGCGCAGACCGAAGACCTCAAGTACGTGCGCCGCTTCATCGACTGGTGGATCGACAACCGCCAGATTGCCTACGGCGACTTCGGCGGCGGCATCTCCGACGACTCCGACCTGACCCAGCAGTGGCCCGGCCTTGCGCTGATGGGCGTGCAGCCGGACAAGCTCAACGCCTCACTGACCGCGCTGTCCGATGCGGTGTACCGCAATGGCATGTTCAGCAACGGCCTGAGCACCATCGAGACCGACGAGCTGCATGCCTACGAGGAAGGCATCAACACCAACAGCGCGATGCTCTACCTCAACTGGGGCGATCCGCTCACCGTCGAGCGCCTGATGGAAACGGTGAAGGCCTTCGACGAACGCATCATCCTGCCCAACCCGCAGGGGCACCTGCTGTTCTCCAGCAACTGGTTCGGCGGCAACAAGGTCTACCGCGAACCGAACTGGCAGTGGCAGAAGCCGTATTCCTTCCCGGTGCTGCACCCGGCCTTCCTGATGGGCCAGTACAACGCCGACCCGACCGGTCGCAAGCTGGTCACCGGTCTGGCCGATGGCTACCTGGCCCACGCCTACACCGACGACAAGGGCCGCTGGGCACTGCCGAACGAGATCCACTGGGCCACCGGCAAGACCCGTGGCGGCGAGCTCAACAACGGCTCGGGCAGCGGCGACATCATGCACACCTTCTGGGCGGCATGGCGCTGGACTGGCGACGACAAGTACCTCAAGGCGCTGGACTACCGCGTCGAGCGGGGCGGCCCGGGGGCGCTGTCCAACCTGGGCGAGAACTACGTGGAAGCGTTGGGGCGCGCGGCCGAATGGAACCCGCGGTTCATCAGCGACGCCGACGCGGGCAACACCGGCTTCTCCAGCCTGATGGCGTGGCAGGCCACCGGCGACAAGAAATACCTGGCGGCGCTGCACGCCGACGGCATCCAGGCCAAGGCACAGCGCGAGTACATGAATACCGAAGGCCACTGGTGGTCCGACCGTGTCGAGGCGCCGAGCGAATTCCTGCAGCGTGCGCGGCTGGGCGGCATCGCGCTCAAGCGCAACCAGAGCTGGCCGGGCCACACCGTGAGCTGGCGCTTCGCCCAGCCGAACGCGGCCGAACAGGTGGCGCTGCTGGTGCACGCGCCCTCGCCGGACCGCTTCAAGGTGATCGCCTACAACCTGGGCACGCGCGCGGTGGATGCGGAGATGAGCACCTGGAACGTCACGGCCGGGCAATGGCGGATGACCAGCGGCGTGGACCGTAACGGCGATGACACCATCGACGGCAAGGCCACCACGCGCGATCTCACCTTGGAGCGCAGTGCATCGACCACGTTGCGGTTCGTGCCGGGCCAGAGCCAGGTGTTCGAGTTCGAGCTGGTGCAGGCCGGCACGCCGGTCGAACAGCGTGCCGACCTCGGCATCGGGCGGGGCGATGTGCGCATGGACGGGCAGCAGCTGCACGTGACCGTGCACAGCCTGGGCCACGTGGGCACCGGCGCGGGCGTGGCGGTGCTGGAGGATGCCAAGGGCCGTGAGCTGGCGCGGGTTGAGATGCCGAGCCTGCCCGCACCGAGCGACCTGCTGCCGAAGACCACGACCGTGCGCCTGCCGTTGCCGGCCGGGGATCGCCGTGGCCTGCGCGTGCGCGTGATGCAGGCCGATGGCGCGGCGGAAGTGACCCAGCGCAACAACATGGTGACGCTCGACCGGTAGCGCCCTGCCACGCATGGCGGCTTCGGCCGCCGATCACAGCGTGACCTGGCCCTCGATGCAGGTCACGCAGTCGCCGCCGATCCACAGCGCATCGCCTAGCCGCTCTACCCGCAGCCGACCGGCACGCCCGATCGCCGTGCCCTGGCTGATCACATAGCGTTCCGGCGCTTCGCCGGTGCCCAGCAGCCAGCGCGCGATGCCGGCATTGAGGCTGCCGGTGGCCGGGTCTTCCGGTGCGCCGTCGCCGGCAATGAAGGCGCGGCTCTCGTACTGGGCCTCGCTGCCATCGCTGGCGAGCCACGGCCCGAACACACCCACCTTCAGGCCCATCAGCTGCGCATAGTCCGGCTGGACCGCCAGCACCGCGGCACGATCGCGCAGGCGCAGTGCCAGCCAGCCGGTGCCGTTGTCGGCCCAGCGGGCGTCCACCACGTCCTCCGCCGCCACGCCCAGGCCGCGTCGGACGCGCTCACGCAGGTCCGGCGTCAACGCTTCGCCCCGCAGCAGCGGCGGCGCCAGGAAGGCCAGGCCGGCGTCGCTGCGGCGGATCCGCACCAGTCCGATCCCGCACTCCTGCACGATCTCCTCGCCCTTGGGCACGCCGCCGTGGGCCAGCCAGGCATGGCAGCTGCCCAGGGTGGGATGCCCGGCAAACGGCAGCTCTTCCAGCGTGGTGAAGATGCGCACGCGGTAGTCCGCCTGCGGATCGGTGGGCGGCAGCAGGAACGTGGTTTCGCTCAGGTTGGTCCAGCGCGCAAAGGCCGCCATGCGGGCGTCTTCCACGCCGTCGGCCTCCAGCACCACGGCCAGCGGATTGCCCCGCAGGGGATCCTGGCTGAAGACATTGACCTGCTGGAACGGAAACGTACGCATGGCGGAACTTCGAAAGGCGGAACCGGATGATGCGCGCGGCACAGGCCGCGGGTCGAGCGCGGCACTAGGCCGCGTCGGTTTCCATCACCTGCACGCGGCGCTGGTACCAGTCGCCTGCGTCGGGTTCGAAGATCGCGCTGCGGGTCATCTCGCCCTCGTACACATGCACCGAGATGGCCAGGCTGTCGTCGCTGGTGTTGCGGATGGTGTGGTATTCGTGCGGCGGGATCAGGCTGCCGGCACTGCCGCAGTCGCCCAGCACCGCCGGTTCGGCACGGAAGCGGAAGCGCTCGCCGTCGCGTTCGAGCAGCCGGTACTGGGTGATTTCCAGCTGGCCCAGCCACACCCCTTCCACGCACCACAGCCCGCTGTGGTCGTGCAGCGGCGTGCCCTGCCCCGGCCCCCAGCTCATCGCCACGATGCTGTAGCCGTGCGCGGCGCTGCGGTACAGCTCGCGGCGGGCGTAGTGGTCTTCGATGGGATGGTGCACGCAGGCCGGCAGCTGGATGCGGCTGTCGGCGATGGCCTCGCGCAACGCGCTGCGCAGGGTGGCGGCGATCTGCTGCGGGCTCTCGTGCTGCACCGCGTGGTCGATGGCCGCGATCAGTCGATCACGGCCATGGAAGGGCGGGAAGAGATTGCGTTGGTCTTGCATGCCCTGAGTCTAGGCCATCGCGGTGAATGTCGTGTTTGATCTGAATCACATCCAATCGCCCCACGATCACCGAAATACTGATCCATTCGAAGGAAATCGTGGGATATGCCTATCGATCACGGGATCAGCAGCGGCCGCAAGGACGGCACCTGCCGGGCCAGTTCCTCGGTCACCAGCGTGGCAAACAGCGCCGCGCCGTCCGGGCCCAGGTGGGTGTAGTCGAACGCGACCTTGGCCTGGCCCATCGGCTCGGCGACGGCGTTGTCCTGTGCGGCCGGTGCCCCCGCGACGGGCGCTGCCCCCACGGTCGTGCCGCCCAGCGCCGCGCTGACCTGCGCCGGGGTGGCCGCCGCCTGCGCCAGCGGCATGGCCGCCACCGGTCCCAGCGCCTGCACCACCGCACGGCTGCGGGCATGCAGGTCGACCAGCGGCACCTCCATCTCGCGCGCCACGCTGCGCACGGCCTCGGCCCAGGGCGCCAGATCGTCGATCAGCACGCCATCGGTGAACTGGCGGCGGGTCAGCGGCGTGACCAGCACCGGCTGCGCGCCCGCCGCACGGATCTCGCGCACGTAGCGGCGCAGGTTGTCCGGGAACTCGCGTTGTAGGTCGGTGGAGCGCCCCGGCTTGCCCGGCTGGTCGTTATGGCCGAACTGCACCAGCACCCAGGTGCGCGCGTAACCGGGCGTGCGCATCTCCGCCTCGGCCAGCGCCCAGGAGCCTTCGGCGCGGTAGTTGTAGGTGCTGCGCCCGCCCCGGGCCAGGTTGGTGCAGGTCAGGAACGAGGTCACGTGGCGCGCGCAGAAGGCCGGGCCCCAGCCCCCCTGCACGGCGGTGGTGGAATCGCCCACCAGCACGATCTTGCTGGCGCGGATCGGCGTCGGTGGCGGACGATCCAGCACCGCCGGATCTGCGGCGGCGTGCGCCGTGCCCAGTGCACCGAACAGCAGGCTGCCCAGCAGCCAGGTCGACGCGCGCATCAGAACGTACCGCGCTGGATGAAGGGGGCCTGCTGATAGAGACGACGCTCGCCGCCACGCGGGTCGTCGGCCTGCCGCGACGTGGCGTCGAACAGCATCGTTTCGCGGCGGGCGAGCGAATAGGTCTGCCAGCGCGGCAGCGCGGCGTGGTTGGGATCGCCGTGGCGGGCGAAGGCGATCAAGGCCTCGCTCATGGTCGCAGCCACGCGCGTGGCCGCTTCGCTGTCGCCGGTGCGCGAGCCGGTGCGGTCGGTGGTATCAAACACCAACGGGATGTCCAGGGTGTGGAAGGCACCGAACTTGCCGCCGTCCAACGGTGAGCCCCAGTCCAGCTGATAGGCCCAGGTGGGTGCGCCCTGGCGTGCGCGCGCCTCCAGTTCCTCCACCGCACCGCGCCACGAGCGGCCGGCGGTGGTGGCCGCGAAGAACACCTCCGAAGGCGTGTAGTGCGGATACAGGCGGCGGTACTCGGCGATCACCACCGAGGGCAGCAGGTCCACGTACTGCTCTTTTTCCAGCTTGGCCGGCAGCGTCTCCCACGTGAGCGCGAAATTGGCCGGGTCGTTGCCGAGGAAGGCGCGGGTTTCATCGTGGGTGTTGCCGATCACCATCGGAATGCCGGCGGACTGCGCCGGGGCGTCCGGCCAGAAGGGGTGCACCGGCAGCGAACGGCCATCCAGCACGGGACCGACGTAGAGGCTGCTGTTCTCCACGCGCGAAGGATCGCGTGCACGTGTGGCCGCCAGCAGCGCCTCCATCGGCAGCGTGCGCAGCGCATCGGCATCGGCCGCGCCCACCGCCTGCATCGCGATCTGCGCGCGCTGGGTGGCCGCACGCGGGCCGGCCGCGGTGACCTGCTGCCCACTCATGGTCCAGGCGCGCTGGAACAGACCACGTGCGGCCGGCATGGCCATCAGCGTGGCGATCTTGGCGCCGCCACCGGACTGCCCCACCACAGTGATGTTGCCGGCATCGCCCCCGAACTCGGCGGCATGCTGGCGCACCCAGTGCAGCGCCTGCACCAGGTCGAGCTGGCCGACATTGCCCGAGTCGGCGAAGCGCGCATCGCCCAGCTGCGCCAGGTACAGGTAGCCGAACACGTTGAGCCGATGGTTGACCGTGACCACTACCACGTCGCCGCGCCGGCACAGCGCGCTGCCGTCGTACAGCGGGTCGCTGCCGGAGCCGTTGTTGTACGCACCGCCATGGATGTAGAACACGATCGGCCGCTTGCCGCCGTCGCGCAGCGCCGGGGTCCACACGTTGAGGTAGAGACAGTCTTCGCTGCCTGGCCCTTCCGTGCCGGCCTGCGGGGCGGCGTTGCCATAGTCCAACGCATCGCGCACGCCACGCCAGGCCACCTCGGGCAGCGCCGGCTGGAACCGCCGGGGCGCGGTGTCGGCACCATAAGGGATGCCGCGGAACACATTCACCCCCTGCTCGCGTTGCCCGCGCACCCGGCCACTGCGTACCCGGGCCAGCGGCGCGGCGTCGTCGCGCGGCCCAGGCACGCCGGCGAAGGCCGGCAGCAGGGGCAGGCTGGTGGCGCCCAGCATCAGGGCATAGCGCGCGCTGTCGCGCAGGAAACGTCGACGCTGCAGGTCGGCGGGGGACTCACTCATGGCGCGCGGGCTCCGTGTGGCGCGAAGGGATCCAGCGCAGGGCCAGCTCGGGCCACTGCGCAACGGTCAAACCGGGCGGGATGCGCACGCCGAAGCCGTGGCCGCCCTGCGGGAACAGGTGCATTTCGGTGGACACGCCGGCCCGCAGCAGCGCCTGGTAATAGACCAGGCTGTTGTGCACCGACACCACGGTGTCGTCCTGCGCATGCACCAGGAAGGTGGGCGGGGTATCGGCGCGGACCTGGTCCTGCATCGAGAACTGCTGCAGCGTGCTGTCCGGATGCGGCCCGAGCAGGCGCGAACGCGAGCCGGTATGGGCATGGCTGCCCATGTCGATCACCGGGTAGATCAGCAACGCGACATCCGGTCGCGCGCTGAGCGCATCAATCGCGTCGCGGTGCGGGTACACCGGCGTATCGAAGCCGTTGCTCAGCCGCGCGGCGACATGCCCACCGGCAGAAAAGCCCATCACCCCGATACGCGCCGGATCCAACTGCCATCGCGCGGCCCCGGCGCGGATCACCCGCATCGCGCGCTGTGCATCGGCCAGCGCCGCCTGGCGGTCATTACGGCCGGCGGGCAACCGATAGCGCAGCACGAACAGGGTGACCCCGCCCTCATCGACAAATGCCGGCACCAGGGCGGTGCCCTCCTTGTCCAGCACGATGCGCTGGTAGCCGCCGCCCGGCACCACCAGCAGGGCGCTGCCATTGGGGCGCGCCGGCCGGTACACCACCAGGTAAGGCGCACCGACGTTGTCGATGTAGCGGTCCGGCAGCGCGGGGTCGGTACTGCGTTCGATCACGTTGGGCACGCTGGCCGGGCCGGTCTCGCCGGGGACCTGGCCGTGCGGCCACAGCTCGATGCGGTCCGGCGCGCCTGCGGCCGGTTCGGTGGCCGGCACAGAACGTTCGGCCGCGCGGGCCAAGGCAAGGGGACTGGCAAGCAACAGCAGCATCAACAACGGCAGCAACAGGGGGCGGCGCATCCGCATCGGTCCTTTCCAGGTGGGGGTGTACCCCGGATCGTGCCTGACGATGGCGCCTCTGATGCGCTGCACATTGCCAATGACACCGGTTTACCATATACAGCTCATCCAGCCACTGTCGATTGGCAGTGCAACATTTCTCCGGGAGACCCGCTTGAGCAACGACAACGGCAAACAGGACCTGCCAGACCACGGTTTGGGTGAGATCGCCCGCCACTTCGTCGGCGCCCGCCAACAGGGCCGATCCCTGCCGGATTTCCCGGGCACGATCCCCGCCGACCTGGTCACCGCCTACCAGGTGCAGGACCAGGCCATCGCGCTGTGGGGCGACCAGGTAGTGGGCTGGAAAGTGGGCTACATCGCCGCCGAACGCCGCGATGCCTCGGGCGATGACCGCCTGCTGGGCCCGATTTTCTCGCGCAATCTGCAAAATGCTACCGGTGGAACAGTGGACATTCCGGTGTTCGTCGGCGGCTTCGGCGCGGTCGAGGCCGAGTACGTGATCCAGCTGCAGGAAGACGCCCCGGCCGACAAGCTGCACTGGACGCCGGAGGAAGCCGAGGCGCTGGCCGCCCGGCTGTTCATCGGCGTGGAAGTGGCCAGCAGCCCGTTGGCCACCATCAACAAACTCGGCCCGCGCGTGGTGGTGTCCGATTTCGGCAACAACAACGGCCTGGTGCTCGGCACCGAGATCGCCGACTGGACCCTCCTGGACGATGCCGACCTGCGTGCGGAAACCCGCATCGACGGTGAGGTGGTCGGTACCGGCGGTGCCACCCTGTTGCCCGGTGGCCTGCGTACCGCCTACGCCTTCGCCCTGGGCCGTTCGGCGCAGCGCGGTCGGCCGTTGAAGGCCGGCGACCTGATCGCCAGCGGCAACGCCACCGGCATCCACGACATTGCCGTAGGCCAACAGGCACTGATCCGTTTCGCCGGTTACGGCGACATTACCTGCAGGGCCATCGCTGCCGGGTAACCGCGCAGCCTTGGACAGTCCGCTTGGGAGGGCGCAGATGTTCACTCGCAGAAATTTCCTTGGCACCGGTCTGGGCGCGCTTGCCGTGCCTGCGCTGGCGGCCTGTTCGCGGTCAACGGGCAGCGCGCCGGCCGGTGCGCAGTTGCTGACCGCCACCGACGTCCACGTGGCCGACTACCCCACCGTCACCGCGGTGAAGTGGATCGGCCAGCAGCTGGAACACAAGACCGGCGGCCGCCTGAAGCTGCGCCAGTACCACTCCGGCCAGCTCGGCCGTGAGTCCGAGGCGATCGACATGGCCCGCTTCGGCGCCATCGACATCACCCGGGTCTACTCCGGTGCACTCAACAACGCCTTTCCGCTGACCCAGGCGCTGTGCCTGCCCTACGTGTTCGAGTCGGTGGCGCACATGCGCCGCGCGCTGGACGGTGGCGTGGCCGACGCAGTGCTGAAGGGCTTCGAGACCCGCGACCTGGTCGGCCTGGCCATCTACGATTCCGGCGCGCGCTGCTTCTACAACACCAAGCACCCCATCGTGGAGCCCAAGGACCTGCACGGCCTGAAGCTGCGCGTGGCGTCGTCGGACATCTTCATCCAGCTGATGCGCCTGCTGGGTGCCAACCCCACCCCGATGTCGCTGGGCGACACTTTCTCGGGCATGGAAACGCACATGATCGACGGTGCGGAAAACAACATGCGCAGCTTCCATTCCAGCCGTCATTTCGAGGCCGCGCATTACTGGTCGCAGAGTGACCATTCCTATGCGCCGGACGTGCTGCTGATGTCGCGCCAGAGCCTGGAGGCGCTCACCCCGGCCGACCGCGCGCTGGTGATCGAGACCGCGCGTGAATCGGTCACGGTGATGCGCCAGCAGTGGGATGCCTCGGAAAACACCGCCCGCCAGGCCGTGGCCGACTTCGGCATCACGTTCAACGCCGTCGACATGCCGGCCTTCCGCAAGGCCGCCGATCCGCTGCTGCAGCAGTACCTGCAGCAGCCGGCGCTGGCCGCGCTTACCCGTCGCATCCGCGACTTCGCCTGAGGCCCCGACGCGATGTCCGACCCGACTTCCGAACCCCCCGTCATCGTCAGCGCGCCGCAGCGCGTGCTCAACGTCATCGCCGACGTCGCCATCCACATTGCCGTCATCGCCCTGCTCGGGCTGGTGGTGGTGCAGGGCTGGCAGGTGTTCGCACGCTACGTCATCAACGATTCGCCCAGCTGGACCGAGCCGGTCACGCTGCTGCTGCTGGCCACCGCGATGAGCCTGGGCGCGGCCACTGGCGTGCACACCCGCCGCCACTTCGGCTTCTTCCTGCTGGCCGCGCACATGGGCCCGGGCCTGCGCCGCGCGGTGGACGTGTTCGCCGCGCTGGTGGTGGCCGTGCTCGGCACCGTGATTGCATGGTGGGCCGCGGTGCTGCTGCTGGACGGCCTGGACATCAAGGCGGCCGGCGCCAACCTGCCGCAGAGCATCAACTACCTGCCGCTGTCCATTGGCGGCGCACTGATGGCGATCTTCGCCGTGAACCAGATGGTGCAGGCTGTGCTGCCCGTCGACGCCGACACCGTTGCCGAGGGAGACCGCTGAGCCATGGGTATCACGATCCTGTTTACCGTTTTCGCGGTGCTGCTGCTGCTGGGCGTGCCGGTGGCCTATGCGCTGGCCGCCGCCGCCCTGGCCACGCTGTGGTACCTGGACCTGCCCACCCTGGTGCTGGTCCAGCAGATCTCCGCCGGCACCGGCTCGGCCTCGCTGATCGCCATTCCCTTGTTCATCTTCGCCGGTGAAATCATGATGCGCGGCGGCATCTCCGAACGCCTGATCTCGCTGGCCTCCTCGCTGGTGGGGCGCATGCGCGGTGGCCTGGGCCAGGTGTCGATCCTGTCCTCGCTGTTCTTCGGTGGCGTGTCCGGTTCGGCCATCGCCGATGTCTCGGCGGTGGGCGGCACGATGATTCCGCAGATGGTCAAGCGCGGCTACGACCGCGACTTCGCGGTCAACGTCAGCATCACTGCCGCGCTGGTCGCGCTGCTGGTGCCGCCGTCGCACAACCTGATCCTGTTCTCGGCCGCGGCCGGCGGCGGGCTGTCGATCGCCGACCTGTTCGCGGCCGGTATCGTGCCGGCGCTGCTGATGACCGTCGTCCTGATGATCACCGGTTATCTCGTGGCACGCCGCCGCGGTTACGGCGTGGAAATCTTCCCGGGCTGGCGCGCGGTGCTGCTGCGGCTGGTCTCGGCGCTGCCGGGCCTGGGCCTGGTGGCGCTGATCTTCATCGGTATCCGCGCGGGCATCTTCACCGCGGTGGAAAGCGC
The DNA here is from genome assembly GCF_000661955.1 of Stenotrophomonas rhizophila. Lineage (NCBI taxonomy): Bacteria > Pseudomonadati > Pseudomonadota > Gammaproteobacteria > Lysobacterales > Lysobacteraceae > Stenotrophomonas > Stenotrophomonas rhizophila. Next base: position 4,511,325 of record NZ_CP007597.1, on the reverse strand, counting down.
GGCCATCGCCGTGGTCTACGCCCTGCTGGTCACCACCGTGCTGTACCGCCAGCTCAACTGGCGCGAGTTCATGGGCACGGTGACCCATGCGGCGCGCAGCACCGGTGTGATCCTGTTCGTGATCGCCACCGCCGCGGTGTTCGGCTGGCTGCTGGCCTACCTGGAAGTGCCCGCGGCCGCGGTGAACTTCCTGCAGTCCTTCGCGCACAGCCAGTTCATGGTGCTGCTGATGATCGTGGTGATGCTGTTGCTGCTGGGCACCTTCATGGACCTGGCACCGATGATCCTGATCTGCACGCCGATCTTCCTGCCGGTGGCCAAGGCCTACGGCATCGACCCGATCCACTTCGGCCTGGTGCTGGTGCTGACCGGTGGTCTGGGCCTGGTGACGCCGCCGGTGGGCTCGGTGCTGTTCATCGGTACCGCAATCGGCAAGATCAGCGTGGGCGAGAGCATGCGCTCGATCTGGCCCTTCTGGTTCGCCGCGTTGGGCGTGCTGTTGATCGTCACCTTCTTCCCGGAAATGTCGCTGTGGCTGCCCGCCCTGCTGCGCGCGTAAACGTGCGGCGGCTCGCGGTCCTGCTGTGGATCGCCCTGCCCTGCGCCACGATGGCGCAGGGCCCGGACATCGCGCTGCGCGGCTTCCAGGACGGCATCCACCACTGGCAGAGCGGGCACGGCACGGACTACCCGCGCTATCGCCCGGACCAGTACCGACAGATCGCCGACAACCTGCTTGTGCTGCAGCGTGGCGGCGGTGGCTGGGCGGTCAACCAGGACCCGCAACGCATCCTCGATGACACCGCCCGTACGCAGGCGCTGGCCGACCAGGCTACGCCCGGGGGCAGCTTCGACAACCGCAACATCTACACCCAGGTGGCCTACCTCGCCGAGGCCTTCGCGCGCAGCGGTGACGTGCGCTATCGCGATGCCGCCGTACACGGGCTGGACTTCATCCTCGCCGAGCAGATCGACAGCTGTGGTGGCTGGCCGCATTCGGTGCCGTCCCGTACCGCGTACCACGGCCACATCACCTTCGCCGACGACGTCACCAGTGGCGTGCTGACCACGCTGCGGCGCGTGCTGCGCGAGCCGGTGTTCGGCTTCATCACTTCCGATCAGCGTGCCCGCGTGGACGCCGCCGTGACCGCCGGGGATGCCTGCCTGCTGCGCCTGCAGGTGCGCCAGGACGGCGTGGCGACGATCTGGGCCGGGCAGTACGACCGCACCACCCTGCTGCCCGCGCAGGGCCGGAAGTTCGAGCTGCCCGCACTGGTCACCGACGAGAGTGTCGGCGTGGTCCGTTACCTGATGGCGATCCCGGACCCGTCGCCGGCGGTGGTCGCCGCCATCAACGCCGCCATGGCGTGGTTCCAGGCGCACGCAGTAACCGGGTGGCGGTTGGAGACGTTCGAGACGACCCCGGCGCAGTTCCAGTTCCATCGCACCACCGTCGACCGCCGCCTGGTCGCCGACGCCGGCGCGCCGCTGCTGTGGGGGCGCTTCCACGACCTGCAGGACAGTTCGGTGCTGCTGGCCAACCGCGAGGGCGAACGGGTGGCCCGTTTCGACGAGATTCCGCGCGAGCGCCGCACCGGCTACCACTGGTACGGCACCTGGCCGCAGGCCCTGATCACCACCGACTACCCGCGCTGGCAACAGCGCACCGCCGGGACCGGGGCGCGCTGAGCGCGGCCGGCCCACGCTACGTTCAAGGAGACACACGATGCGTTTGAGGACGACCCTGGCCAGCTTCGCCACCGCCTGCCTGCTGCTGGCGGGCGCCGGCCACGCCGCCGAGCCCGCCACCGCCTGGAAGCGCGGGATCGAAAACCAGCGCCAGGCCGACCTGGGCAACGGCACCTTCCTCAACCCGGTGTTCGCCGGTGACCGGCCGGATCCCTCGGTGCTCAAGGATGGGCAGGACTACTACCTCACCCTGTCCTCGTTCGATGCCTACCCCGGCCTGCCGATCTGGCACTCGCGCGACCTGGTCAACTGGCAGCCGCTGGGCCATGCCATCACCAGGAACGTGGGGGCGATCTGGGCGCCGGACATCGTCAAGCACGGCAGCCGCTACTACATCTATTTCCCGGCCCGCACCGGCGAGACCCGCAGCAACTTCGTGGTCTGGGCCGACAGCATCAAAGGCCCGTGGAGCGAGCCGATCGACATCGGGCTGGGGGCCTACATCGACCCGGGCCACGCGGTGGGCGAAGACGGCAAGCGCTACCTGTTCCTCAGCGGCGGCGACTACGTGCAACTGGCCGACGACGGGCTGAGCGTGGTCGGCACGCCCAAGCACGTGTACGACGGCTGGAAGTACCCGGAAAGCTGGGACGTGGAGGCCTACGCGCAGGAAGGCCCGAAGATCAATTTCCGCGATGGCTGGTACTACATGACCACCGCCGTGGGCGGCACCGCCGGCCCGCCGACCGGGCACATGGTGATCACCGCGCGCTCGCGCTCGATCCACGGCCCGTGGGTGAATGCGCCCAACAACCCGATCATGCGCACCCGGTCGGCCGCCGAGCCGTGGTGGTCGCGCGGCCACGCCACGGTGATCGAAGGCACCGACGGGCGCTGGTGGATGATGTACCACGGCTACGAGAACGGGTATTGGACACTGGGCCGCCAGGCCCTGCTGGAGCCGATCGAATGGACCGCCGACGGCTGGTTCGTGGCCAAGGGCGGCGATCTGGGCCAGCCGCTGGCCAAGCCCTCGGGCAGCTCGGTGGGCCCGCACGGCATGGCGCTGTCCGACGATTTCCGCGGCACGCGCCTTGGCCCGCAGTGGTCGTTCTTCAACCCGGCCCAGGACGAGTACGCCCGGCTGGACTTCACCGGCAAGGGCCTGGTGCTGCAGGGCAAGGGTGAAACGCCCCGCGACAGCTCGCCGCTGACCGCCATCGCCGGTGACACGGCCTACCAGTTCGAGGTCGAGATGCACGTCGCCCCGGGTGCGGTGGGCGGTGCCCTGCTCTACTACAGCGACCGCCTGTACGTGGGCGTTGGCAGCAACGGCGAGAAGTTCATCATGCACCGCTACGGCGAGGAGCGCCCCACCCGGCTGGCCCCCAGCGCCACCGGGGGCACGCTGTGGCTGCGGGTGACCAACAACCGTCACATCGTCACCATTCACTCCAGCACCGACGGCAAAACCTGGCAGAAGTACCCGGTTCAGATGGAAGTCTCCGGCTACCATCACAATGTGGCGGGCAAGTTCCTGGCCCTGAAGCCGGCCCTGTACGCTGCCGGCCAGGGCAAGGTGGAGTTCCGCAATTTCCGCTACCGCGCCCTCGATTGAGCTGCCCGCTAGAATCCCCTGACTCATCCCCGGTTTGAACGACATGTCATTGCGCAGCAAAACCGATCCGTCGCCGCACGGATTGACCAAAGGCAAGGCCGCCACGATCAACGACATCGCGCGCCTGTCCGGGGTGTCCAAGAAGACGGTCTCGCGCATCATCAACAACTCGCCGCTGGTGCGTAAAGACACCCGCGACAAGGTGGAAGCACTGATGCGCGAGGTGGGCTACACGCCCGACCCGCTGGCGCGTGGGCTGGCCTTCCGGCGCTCGTTCCTGATCGGCATGGTCTACGACAACCCCACCGCGCAGTACATCGTGGACATGCAGTACGGCGCGCTGGACGCGCTGCGCGGCTCCAGTTTCGAACTGGTGGTGCACCCCTGCGACTCGCGCAGCCCCGGCTACATCGATGGCGTGCGCCGCTTCGTGCAGCAGCAGAAGCTGCACGGCGTGATCCTGGTACCGCGTGCGTCGGAAGACCAGGCGCTGGTGGACATGCTCGATGAGATCGGCGTCCGCTTCACCCGCATCGCCTCGCTGCCCCTGGACGACACCTCGCAGATGGTGGTCACCCACGACCGCGACGGCGCCGCCGAAGCGGCCGACTACCTGCTCTCGCTGGGCCACCGCGACATCGCCCTGGTGACCGGCCCGAGCGCCTACCGTTCGGCGCACGAGCGTACCGCCGGCTTCATCGATGCGCTGGCCAAGCGCGGCATCGAGCTGCCCCCGGCGCGCATCGTCGAGGCCGGCTATACCTTCGAATCGGGCGTGGCCGCCGCCGAAAAGCTGCTGCTGGGCAAGCAGCGCCCCACCGCCATCTTCACCGGCAACGATGAAATGGCCGCCGGCATCTACAAGGTCGCCCTGCGCGCGGGCATCAACATTCCGCGCCAGCTGTCGATCATCGGCTACGACGACAGCCCGCTGGCCTCGCGCCTGTGGCCGTCGCTGACCTCGGTGCGCCGCCACACCCGCGACACCGGGCGCACCGCCGCGGCCATGCTGATCCAGCCCGACGGCCAGGCCGCGCTGCAGATCGCCAGCGTGCGCCCGCACCTGATCGTGCGCGACTCCTGCCAACCGCCCGAGGATTGACGCGCGCCGCGATGGCAACGACGCGCGTTCAGGATCAACGCGTCGCCACGCGCCCGTGCAATCGGTTGCCGATCGCACGGCTTTTCTGACATGGACACCACGCCGGGCCCGCCCTGGCCTATCGTGCGCTGCAAAATGACACCGGTTTACCAACTCGCTACACTTTGACCAAATCGCGCCGGGGCCGACCTGCTGCCCCACCCCTGCTCTGGAGACGCCATGTACTGCAAGACCCACTACGCCACCCATCCCGACGCCATCAAGGGCGCCAGCAATGACGACCTGCGCGAGCTGTACCTGCTCGACGGCCTGTTCAACGCCGATGCGGTGACGCTGAAGTACACCCACTACGAGCGCTTCGTGCTCGGCGGTGCGGCCCCGGTCAACGGCCCGCTGTCGCTGCCCAAGCAGACCGAGCCTGCCTCGGCCGCCGGCCATCCGTTCCTGGAGCGTCGCGAGCTGGGCATCATCAACGTCGGCGCCGGCAGCGGCACCGTCACCGTGGACGGCACCGTGTTCCAGCTCGGCCCGAAGGACGGCCTGTACGTGGCCATGGGCAGCGTGGACGTGGTGTTCGCCTCCGATGACGCCGCCACCCCGGCGCAGTTCTACCTGGCCTCCACGCCGGCGCATGCGCGCTTTGAAACCAAGCAGCTGTCGATCAAGGACGCCGTGGCGCTGGATCGCGGCGCGCTGGAAACCAGCAACGAGCGCACCATCTACCAGTACATCGTGCCGGCCACCTGCCAGTCCTCGCAGCTGCTGCTGGGCCTGACCGTGCTCAAGCCGGGCAGCGTCTGGAACACCATGCCGCCGCACCTGCACGACCGCCGCAGCGAAGTCTATTTCTACTTCGACCTGGGCCAGAACGACCGCGTGTACCACTTCATGGGCGAGCCCGACGCGCAGCGCCACATCGTCATCCAGAACAACGAAGCGGTGGTGTCCCCGCCGTGGTCGATCCACATGGGCGCCGGCACCAGCAACTACGCCTTCATCTGGGCGATGGGCGGCGAAAACCTGGATTACACCGACATGCACGTGCTGGACATCTGCCAGCTCAAGTGACCCCCGCACGCCGCCCGCATCGCGCGGGCGGCGTCTGTGCCGCATTGGAAAAGGACCGCATACGCAATGGCTAATCCGTTCAGTCTGGAAGGCAAGGTCGCCCTGGTCACCGGTGGCAACACCGGCCTGGGGCAGGGCATCGCCGTGGCATTGGCGCAGGCCGGTGCCGACGTCGCCGTGGCCGGCATCCAGCCGCCCACCGAGACCATCGCCGCCATCACTTCGCTGGGCCGTCGCTGCCTGGCTATCGAAGCCAACCTGATCAGCATCGAGCCGGTCGAGCGGGTCATCCGCGAAACCATCGAAGGCCTCGGCGGACTGGATATCCTGGTCAACAACGCCGGTCTTATCCGCCGCGCCGACGCGGTGGACTTCAGCGAGCAGGACTGGGACGACGTGATGAACGTCAACATCAAGTCCGCGTTCTTCATCTCGCAGGCCGCCGGCCGGCATTTCATCGCCCAGGGCCGCGGCAAGATCATCAACATCGCCTCGATGCTGTCCTTCCAGGGCGGTATCCGCGTGCCGTCGTACACGGCCAGCAAGAGCGGCATCGCCGGCATCACGCGGTTGCTGGCCAACGAGTGGGCCAGCAAGGGCATCAACGTCAACGCGATCGCCCCGGGCTACATGGCCACCGACAACACCGCGGCGCTGCGTGCTGACGAGGACCGCAACAAGTCCATCCTCGACCGTATCCCGGCCGCTCGCTGGGGCACCCCGGAAGACCTGGGCGGCACGGCCGTGTTCCTGGCGTCCAGCGCATCGGACTACGTCAACGGCGCGGTCCTGCCGGTCGATGGCGGCTGGCTCGCTCGGTAAGCGACACCACCGAACGATGCGCCCACGCGGGCAGACGATGGGCGCCCTTGGGCGCCCATCTGTCATTCAGGCACCCCATCTGCCCGGTAGTGCCGGCCGCTGGCCGGCAGCTCTCAGGCACCCCCATCTGCCCCGTAGCCCCGGCCGCTGGCCGGCAGCTCTCAGGCACCCCATCTGCCCGGTAGTCCCGGCCGCTGGCCGGCAGCTCTCCACCCAGGAGCATGACCATGCTGCGTTTGCTGTTGTCGCTGTCGTTCCTGCTCGCCGCCCCCAGCGCGCTGTGCGCCCCACACCGCATCTTCATTGCCGGGGATTCCACCGCCGCCGCGTACGGCCCGGAGCGCGCGCCACAGGCCGGCTGGGGCCAGGCCTTGCAGAGCTATCTCGATCCCACCGTGTGGGAGGTCCGCAACCACGCCAAGGGCGGCCGCAGCACGCGCAGCTTCATCGACGAGAAACGCCTGGACGCCATCGCCGCCGAACTCCAGCGCGGCGACGTGCTGCTGATCCAGTTCGGCCACAACGACGCCAAGTTCGAAGATCCCACGCGCTACACCGAGCCCGTCAGTGCCTATCCGCACTACCTCATGCGCTACGTGCAGCTGGCCCGCGACAAGGGTGCCACGCCGGTGCTGATCACCCCGGTGGCGCGCCTGCTGTACGACTTCGGCTCACTGCTGGACACCCATGCGCTGTACACACAGGCCATGAAGCAGCTGGCCACGCGCGACCATGTGGCGCTGATCGATCTCAACGACAGCTCCACGCGCTGGATCCGCGCGTTGGGCGAGCAGGGCGCGCGGCCGTACTTCCTGTTCGTGCCCGAACAGAACAAGGCCGATGGCACGCACTTCAGCACCGCCGGTGCAAACGCCGTGGCATGCCTGGTCATGCGCGACTGGGTTGCGTTGCAGCCCACGCTGAAACCGGCGCTGAAACGCGATATCGATTGCGACGTGCGAAGTGCAGGGCAGGGCGCGGATGCATCCAAGCCCTCGCGCGTGGTGCACGAGCGCGACATCGCGATCACCCAGCCCGGCCCCCATGGCGGCGCCGGCCCCACCACCGCCTACCCGTTCTTCGCCAACGACACCGACCTGCCGTTCGTGCTGCGCAAGCGCGTGCTGCACAAAGGCGCCGGCATCGGCCTGCACCCGCAGCACAAGGACGAGATCTACTACATCGTCAGCGGGCGTGGCAGCTATGTACTGGACGGCAAACAACACGACGTGGCGGCTGGCGACGCGCTGCTGACCCGCACCGGCAGCCTGCATGCGCTGCAGCAGGTGGGCGACGATGACCTGGTGGTGCTGCTGGCCTATCCCCGGTAGGTACCGACCGGGGGTCGGCACCGGGCGTACTCACGGCTGCGGGCCGGCATCCGGTTCCGGCCCGAAATGCAGCACGCCGAGCCTGGCCAGGTCCTCGGGGCGTGCGTAGTACGCCTCTTCAAACTGCTCCAGCGCGTCCTGCTCCGCAGGCGTCATCGCCTCGTACAGATCGCTCAACTCGGTCACCGCCGGATCATCCTCAAAACGATCCAGCAGCCCGCGCATGCCGGCCAGCGCCGCATGCGTCTGGTCCGCACCCATGGCACGCAGCCCCTGCAGGGCCAGCTGACAGGTGGGGTCGCCCCAGTTGCACAGGAACTGCATGAAGCCGCCGTTGTTGATGTCCGCTTCCATCCGCCACAACGCCACCAGCAGCTGGTCCTGCGCTGACAGCGCGTCCAGTCTCCAGTCCAGAGCATGCAGCCGCTGCATGGCATGGTCGTAGCGCGCATCCCACAGCAGGTCCAGCACGTAGACCATGCCGGTGGCCGACGCCGGCGACAGCGCCGGCCAGTTCGCGCCGAGGCCGTCGTCGGTCAACACCCACTGTGCACGCTGCTTCGCCGACGCCTTCTCCAGCCGCGGGTTGCGCGTGAGGAACTCAGCCACCTGCGTGCCGTTGGCCAGCTGCAGGTGTACGTGGGTGGCATCGAAGTGGATGGATTGGATGCGGAACGCAGACAGAGGCATGGCGTTGGACAGCGGCACGGGCAGGGCCAAGACCTTAACAGAGCTCAATCCATCCCCCGGTAGAGCCGACCGTTGGTCGGCTGCTCCACATCCATGCCGCCCGCTGCACTGTCGCGCGAACGGCAGCCGACCAACGGTCGGCTCTACCGATCAGACGTCGCCGCCGTCTTCCCAGCCTTCGCCGGTGCCCTTCTGGAACACGGTGTCGCCGTCCTGCACGTCACCGGCGGGCAGATGGTCCTTGGCTTCCAGCGCCGCATAGATCGGGGTGAAGTCCGGCGCGGTCGCCTCCATCAACTGCTCGAAGCTGTCGATGACGAAGTAGGTTTTCTGGAATGTGTCGATGCGGTAGCGGGTACGCATGATCCGCTCCAGGTCGAAGCCGATGCGGTTGGGCGCGGCCGATTCCAGCGAGTACAGCGATTCGCCCTTGGACGACACAATGCCGGCGCCGTAGATGCGCAGGCCTTCGTCGGTGTTGATCAGCCCGAACTCCACCGTGTACCAGTACAGGCGGGTGAGGTGCTGCAGCGCCTCGGGGCCGATCGCATGCGCCTTGACGCCACCGCGGCCGTAAGCGGCCATGTAATCGGCGAACACCGGGTTCATCAGCAGCGGCACATGCCCGAACAGGTCATGGAACATGTCCGGTTCGGCGATGTAGTCGATCTGGTCGGGCCGGCGGATCCACCAGGTCACCGGGAAGCGGCGGTTGGCCAGGTGGTCGAAGAAGTCCAGTTCCGGCAGCAGCCCTTCCACCCCCACCAGGGTCCAGCCGGTGGCGGCGCCCAGCACCTCGTTGAGCTGGTCGAAGCGCGGAATCATGTGCGCGCTCATGCCCATCTCGTCCTGCGCGTGCAGGAACTCCTTGCTGGCGCGGCCTTCCAGCAGCGCACGCTGGCGCTGGTACAGCGTGCTCCAGGTGGCGTGGTCGTCGGCGGTGTAGGTGTCCCAGGGCTGTTCCACGATCGCGGTGGTATACACCGGCACGTAACCCTTGTCGGTCTGCTGGTGTTCGACGCGGCGCGGGGCGGTGGCGGTTTCCATCGTGGTGGTCTCCTGGGAAGTCATCTGACGATGCTAGGGCAGGGGGCGCGCAAGAGGTTTGCAAAGTTGCGCGGATATGCCCAACTGGCGCAATATCATTGCGTCCACCTCATGTTGCGGAGCAGCAATGGCCGGAGAACCCCAGTTCGACCGCACGGATCTGCGCCTGTTGGCTGAAATCCAGCAGCACGGCCGTGCCACCAACGCCGAACTGGCCGCCCGGGTGAACCTGTCCCCGTCGGCCTGCCTGCGCCGCGTGCAGCGCCTGGAGAACGAGGGCGTGATCGCCGGCTACGGCGCGCGGCTGGAACCCCGGCGCATCGGCCTGGGCCTGCAGGCGTTCGTCCGCGTGCAGCTGGAAAAGCACGACCAGCACGCCATCGGCGTGTTCGCCGACAGCGTGGTGGAGTGGGACGAAGTGGTCGCCTGCCATGCCCTCACCGGCGACATGGATTATCTACTGCACATCTACGTGCGCGACCTGGAGCACTTCTCCAGTTTCCTGTTGGACAAACTGCTCAACGCCGCCGGCGTGGCCGACGTCAATTCCAGCTTCGTGCTGCGCACGGTGAAGGATTTCCGCGCGCTGCCGTTGTCGCAGCTGGAATAGCGCGGATCGCAAACGCGATCCCGTGGGGGAACCAGCCGTTGGTCGCCCACACGGCCATTCCAACACGGTAGAGCCGACCGTTGGTCGGCTGCGCGACCACACCAAAGCGGTAGAGTCGACCGTTGGTCGACTGAGCACTGCGTCGCAATGCTCAACATTGAAATGCGTTTAATCCTGCTCCGACAAACAGGCGTCCTGCCGTTGCGTGCGCTGTATCCGCGGCCTCGCCCTTTCTCCTCCTGACGCAATTGCCTCTGTAACCCCCAGCGCTGCGCGACGCACCATGCGCGCGTGCGTTAGGGAGATGACGGATGGACAAGGGTGCCGGAGCGCCACGCCACGGGGCAGTGGGAAACGGATCACAACATACGCCAGCGGATTCATGGTTGAATCCGTACTTGGATGAACGTGGCGGAGCCACGGCGGACCATTCCGCCGCCGGTGCCACGCGCAAGACAGACCCCAGCATTACACCGGCCACTGAGCCGTTGAATGCGAAGGCTGTTGGCGAATCAACAGGGATGTGAACATGGACAGTTCAATGACGGCCGCCTTGGTGGCGGCTCTGCGGGCAGGTGACGCCCGCCGGTTCCTGCGCCTGCACACGGCGCTGGGCCTTGGCGTATTGGTGGCCGAAACATTCGGTGGCCTCGAGCAGATCGATGGCGCGGGGTTTCAATGGTCCATCACCGCGCTCTCGCTGGAGGCCGGGCTCCCACTGGATGAGCTGATCGGCCAACCGGCGCTGTTGCAGCTGGAGCTGGCCAATAGCGACCTGCGCGCCTTCCATGGACGCATCACTGCTGTCCAACGCATCGGCAGCAATGGCGGTCTGGCGCGGTATCGCCTGCGCCTGCAGCCGTGGTTGGCCTTCCTGGGCCAGCGCGTCGACAGCTACGTGTTCCATGACGCCAGCGTGGTCGACATCGTCGAAAACGTCTTCGCCGACTACAGCGGCCTTGTTCCGGCATGGCGCTGGGACCTGACCAATCGCAGCCTCTACGCCAAGCGCAGCCTGACCACGCAGTACCAGGAAACCGACCTGGCCTTCGTGCAGCGCCTGCTGGCCGAAGAGGGCATCTATTACTGGTTCGAACACGCCGGCGAGCCGACCAGTGCGTCGTTGGGTGCGCATACGCTGGTGCTGGCCGACCACCAGCATGCGGCCGCGCAGCTGGGGCAGGTTCGCTTCCATCGTGGGGATGCGTCCGAACGCTCTGACAGCGTGCAGCAGTGGTCGGTGTCGAAACGTTGGTGTACCGCGAAGGTGACCCGTACTACCTGGGACCATCGCAGTCTTGAACTGCGGCACGCCAGTGCCGAAGCACTGACGCCCTATGAGGGCATCGGTGAGGACGCCGACACCTGTGGCCCGTACGGCTGGCAGGACAACGCCCGTGGCCAGCGCCGCGCCCAACAGCATCTGGATGCGCTGCGCGTGCGCGCGCACACGATTGAAGGGCAGGGCAAATGGCGGCAGCTCACCCCCGGGGCCCAGTTCCAGTTGGGCCAGCATCCGGGCGTGAATGCCGGCACCGCCTTCCTGTGCCTGTCGGTGCAGCACCAGGCGCGCAACAACTTCGAGGCCGATGTGTTCGATGCGCTGGAGCAGCAGTTGGGGCCGGCCGCGCAGGCGCCGCTCAGCCTGCCGGGCGCTTTGACGGGATTGTCCGTGGGCAACACCGCGCCGGACCTCACCACTACCTTCTACGACAACCGCTTCGTCGCCATTCCGGCCGACGTGGTGTACCGCCCGCAGACCGAGGACGGCCACGGCACGCGTTTGCATCCGCGCCCGTCGATCACCGGCACGCTCAGCGCCATCGTGGTCAGCGACGGTGAGCCGCTGCAGTCCGATCGCGACCACCGGATCAAGGTGCAGTTCCCGTGGCAGCGCGGTGGTTCATCGAGCACCGGCTTGGCCCATCCTGGCGGCGACGACAACGCCCCGGCCAATGGCGGTGCCTGGACCTGGGTGCGGGTGATGACCCCCTGGGCCGGCGACAACTGGGGCGGCGTGGTGCTGCCCCGTCGCGGCCAGGAAGTGCTGGTGGCCTTCCTTGAGGGCGACATCGACCGCCCGGTCGTGGTCGGCGCGGTCTACAACGGCCGCGGCCAGACCGATGCCGCCCATAACCAGGTCGCCAGCGGCGGGGCCAACGCCACGGGCAATGCGCCGGCGTGGTTCGACGGCAATGAACATGCCGCCGTCTACACCGGCTTCAAAAGTCAGGCGCTGGCCGACAGCCAGGGCGGGCAGGGTGGTTACCAGCAGATGCGCCTGGATGACACGCCGGGCCAAGGACGTGCGCAGCTGTCCACCACGCAACACGCCACTACGCTGACCTTGGGTCACCTGAAGGGCGGCGAAGACAACGTGCGCGAGACCGAGCGTGGTTTCGGCGCGGAACTTTCCACGCAGGCCTTCGGGTCGCTTCGCGCAGGGCAAGGGTTGCTGCTCAGCACCGAGCCTGGCGAACCGCAGTTGGCTGCCAACCAGGCGCTGACCCAGCTGCAGGAAAGTGCCGAGCTGCTGCAATCGCTCAACGAATCGGCAGTGAACCAGCAGGCCCAACTGCCTGAGGAACCGACCAAGTTGCACGCCCACGACGCGCTGGAGAAACTGCAGGAAAGCCTGCGCGCCACCCAGAGCGGCAGCGCGGCGGGCAATATCAGCGGCGGCGACGGCGATGCCCCGGGCTGGGACAAGCCGGTGCTGATGGGCAGCGGCGTGGCCGGCGTGATGAGCCTGACTCCGGCCGACCAGGTCTGGGTGAGTGGTGCGCACACCACGCTGGCCTCAGGCGTGGCGCTGAACTGGCTGAGCCAGGGCTCGATCACGATGGCAGTGGCCGGCGGGCTGGTGCTGTACACCGCCGGCGCCGAGCCCAAGCCGGAGAGCCCGAACCAGGAACGCGGGATTGCGCTGCACGCTGCGCAGGGCAAGGTCAGTGCGCGCGCGCACAAGAACCAGGCAATCCTGGCGGCCAAGACCAACGTGAAGATCACCAGTACCCAGGCCGATGTGCAGTTGTCGGCGCCGAGCAAGCACTTGCTGGCGACGGCGGCCGGCGCTTACATCCGGATAGAGGGCGACAACATCGAGCTGGGCGCGCCCGGGAAGGTGGAGTTCAAGGGCACGCAGCGGGAGTGGACCGCGCCTAGCGCAGCGACGCTGATTTCGGACCACAGCGATGGGCACCTGGGCGGCTGTGATTATAAGGACAGTGCCGGATGAGAGAAATCAACACTGCTGTCCAATCGGCGAGGCGAGGTGAAGCACATCTGATCGCAGACACCTGCTATCTGATAAGCAGAACCACGTCGCTGCAAAGCGATCTGTATGTCTTACTCGATGCAACGGTCGGGCTCAGCTCGGTATTTGGCGCAGAAACAGCGGCTGAACATGTCTCGATAGAGATCGATGGATACCGCAATGCACCTCTTCATCTGGTCAAAATCGAGCGCAAGAACGAACAGGTCTTGCAGGAGTCCGTATCGCTCTACCGGGCCGCAAGAAAGAGGAGGTCCAGGTCGCAGGTGATCGCGTGGATCAGGTCGTCAACAACTACTGAATGCCTCAAGGGAACTTTGGAGAGGGTGATAGACAACGAAAGACGCATGGGATCAGGCGACCCTATGAGAGTCTTCGACTCCAAGTCCGTGCCGCACTGGCCCTACGCGATGTCACGTCAGCAAGTGCAGTTTGTGAGTCGATCACTCTCTGGACTGGCCTTCTTGGACTTCCAGGCAGATTTGCAGTGGTCGTGCATGGATAGTAGACCCGAGCAGGCAGTAGAACGGTCGATACGAAACTGCTTCAACTACGAAAGGGTGCAGTTGATCAATGAGACGCTTGAGACCTTGCGTAAACTCGATGTACTCGAAGTCAATATAGAAAAGGCCCACCGTTTTGCCCAGTCCATAATGAGCAGGCCGAGCCGAATGAATATCTTGGACAGGGTGATCCTTCTTGCTCACGCGCTCATGCTCGACTGCGACTTTCATACGTCACCGAGCATATCCGCGCTCCTCAATGGAAAGCCGAGTACGGGTAATTCATTGATCCAAACCCTTGGTAGGTTGGGGCCGGAAGAGCTTGATCGAATCAGAGATACGCTAATCATCAAGCATGGAGCAGGCTGATATGACGTGGATGAAGAACAGAATTGTGGAGGCGGCCGTCAATTCAACATCACCCTGCGAGCAAGGAGCCTGCAAGAATTGTGACAAGCCGGGTCTGCTGATCCATCCATTCCGTTACTCCGCGTTCTTTAGCGAAGACTCATACGTTATGGACATGGTTCCGAACCTCGGACCGAGCGCAGGAGAGTCTTTGCCGGAATTGAAGACCTCGAAGTATGCGATCAGGATGATGCGGGAAGGTTACATATACATAGTGCTGGACCGCGGCGGCTTTCGTCACTTGGACAGCTACTACGTCCGACCCAGTGGACGTCTGATGCGTTTTCGAGGTGAGCCGCCGGATAGGAAGACATCGGACATCGCCTGTAAACGGATGGCAGAATCGGCCAATGCACTCATGGTGGCTATTGAATCGCCCGAAGAGGTGAGCATGTCGTACTGGCTCTTCACGCCCGACCCTCTCTCTGAGAGCAAGGAAGCCGAGCTCATCGAGCAAGCGCCCGCGTTGCTTGCTAACGGTTCTCTACAGGGGTTTAGCCCACAACAATGGATGAATCAGCAAGGGGTTCAAGAGTTCGCGATCTCGCCACGAGCAATGTCATCCTTTGTCCTTGAGTACATGGCGACTACAGACATCAATAGCATCGCCAAACTCCGAAAACCGATGGTTGCAGCATTGAATGAACAACCCTTTCCCGCCCTTTGCGACTCGCAAGAGCCTGGGCCCGCACCGCAGTTTTCAGGGCGGCCAGGTGGACCCTATCGATCAAAGCTCGATGAATCCTTGAGTGTTCTGAAAGATGCACTGCAACTTCTGCAAAGCACTGGTGGGGTCGGAATCGCGCTACAGGATGCGATTGGGATTACCCAAGAGCTCAATGCATGGCGTAACCGCGCCATGGAGGGCGTTGAGGAGTGGATGCACATTGTCGACAAGAATGGTGTCGACAATGAATGGAAGTATTTGGCTGCACACCAGTATGCGGAGCTCAGAGACGGTGTGCTCGAAAATCGCCTCAAGGTGGCGACAGATTGGGCGGTTACGGTCAGCAATGCACCATACGACCAAACCGAGCGGGAGCTTGAGGAGCTAAAAAGAAAAGGTGGATTCATTGACCCAGGCCCGACCATAGCCATCGTTCGGGCGGCGCGCGAAGCAGACATATTTGGACAGCGGAAAAGATCGATCGAGGAAGCGCATGCGCTGACCAAGTCTCAGTTCGCCAAGATAGAATCGCTTTTGGATGGAGAGCAAGCAAGTATCCTGAACGAGTTCAACGTCTTGGCGACGCCTTGCGAGCAGAAAATGCGCGAACGAGCGCCTGATCATTTGGCATGGTTGACGAGTCCGATGCTGAAGTTGGCATTGCGCAGCTACGATCAAGAAGATCTTGAAAGGGGTTGGGCCTTCGCGGTGCAGGTAGGTATGGCAATGTCCGGCATGGAGTCAGATGAGAGCTCGCGCCTGGTTCTGGACGGGTGGTGGAAGAATTTGCAGCTATTGGACGAGGGAGCGGATCAGATCGCTGAAGGGAATCTCGCCTGGCGAATATACTCGCTCAACCACCTCCCGCTGGCGAAGCAACTGCACCAAGCACTGGAGTTATCAAGACGCGAACACCGGTCGGTAGATGGCTGGGAGATCGCTGCGTCCGCACAGGAGTTCACATCCAAAGCGCTGGAGCTCTTTGACAAATCGAATGCTGCACTCCGTGCGTGCGAAGACGCAGGACAAGTGACGTGGTTCAAGCGTAGTCTGCTTGGTGTACTGATGAGCTGGTACGCACAGCTTGGACGAGTGGCATACAACACAGCGACCAACACGGTGGTTGATCAAGCACTGATGAGGCTGCTAGTGAGGGCAATGCAGCTTCGAATGGGGTCATATGCTCAGCAATTTCCGGTCGCGGAGTTCCATGCAAGCTCGGCCGGCAATGGCATGTCAGCCTACTGGCGAGGACAGATGAATCGGTTCATTCGCGAGGGCATCGAAAGAGAGTTGGCAAAGGGGCGTTCTGGTGGCGCCTACCAAGGGCGTGTCTTAGCAATGGCTACTCTCTTCGAGTCTGTGAATCTCATCATCAAAGGGAAGAGCATATTCAAAGATGATGCCACCGCCCGCGAGGGCGCCGAGTTCATTGCCTCGGGTATGGCGCTTACTGGCGGGGTCATTGCTATTTTCGAAGAAGGGGCGAACTGGGTCGCAAACAACTTCAATAGGGGAGCGCAAACATCCGCGTACTCGCGGGTATGGGGGGGGCGACTTGGTTTGTATGGTGGGGCTTTAGCCGGTACGGCAGGACTGATCGGTGCGGTGCTCGATGGGTCTTCCGCTCATGATAGCTACCGCCGGGGACACCAGATTCTTTCGCTGGCCTATGCGTCCAGAGGCGTAGTCGCAGCGTCTGCGGCCGCAATCGGCGCAACAATCTCCTTTGCCGGTTCGGCCCCATTTCTACGGGTAATGATGGGACGTGCGCGGGATCCACTTCTACGCATCATGCTGACGCATTCAAGCGGCTTGGCAGCTCGATTGCTCGCGCGCGAAGCAGTGATCCTAATGTTGAGGACGTGGGGCGCGCGTATGGGGTGGGCCGCCGCCGCACTCACAGTCTTTATAATTGTCTTGAGCCCAACGGATCTTGAAGAATGGTGCGACAGGAGTGTTTTTAGGAAAGACAAAAGTAGGCGGCAATATCGGAGCTCAGCGGAAGAACTTCTTGCGATTTTTCAACTTACAAAGCAGGGCGCGTAAGACGATGTACCTTTTGGAAATGATCTATTGGGAATCAAAAATCACCTGTTTTGATGAGGAATCAAAAGAGAATATTCGCATTTCAGCGGCAGAGGGCAATTCACAAATTCTGGTAGCCTTGAATACAGCGCCTCACGATGAGCAGGCAATATTCGCAGTCAACGAAAGATTCATGGATGTGCAGGCTGCCTGGCAGGAGGATCGGCGAGGCGTAGTCGCATTCCTATTCATTGGATTGATGTATTTTCTTCAATACCAGATATTTTTTAATCTAGTTCTCCCGGGCATTCGGAGCATCTCTTCGGGCATAGGCCCTATGGGATATCCCCTCACTACTGAGGGGTATATATTCGCTCCCCTTTCTATCCTTGTTTGGCTTGTGGCCAACATTGTTCTGTTCCGATTCGGCTGGCGCTGGATTCGCTTGGAGATCTTCACTCAGCGACGGCTTGTGATTCGCTTTAACAGACTCACCCGGCAGGTGCACATAAATCGTCCCTCCTACGCCGGCGGAATCGTGACATTTCCCTGGGAGTCTACCGTTGCGGATATAAGCGGCGGTGACAAGGGCTCGCGTCTTGGCGATGGCGTGCTCGCACTAGTTTGGCCGGCGCGTTACAGCGGTGCAGGTTTCGACGATCTTAGTCTGGTCGGCGGTACTCTGTCAGACCGCGATAGGGCTGAAGCACTATGGGAGTACATCCGGCGTTACATGGAGGAGGGCATCAATTCCGTTCCTAGTCCGACCAGGCTTCGTTCGACGTTTCCTTGGCCATGGGATTCTGTTCGATCAACTTTGAGTTTTATGAAGCCTTCTTGGCACAACGGTGACAAGGGGATGGTGCTCACATTCGCGCTTCTGCTCTCGCCCTTGCTGCTAATGCACAGCATCTGCCATTGGCTCTCGCTGCTTCTGTGCTGGCCTACATGGTGGCCCAGGATCATTCGTCGCGCCGGACTGCCCGGTGCGCCCGTGCCGAAGCTGACTACTGCCGACGACTACGGCCCGGAGATGGCGGCAAAGCTCAGAGCTTCGGCAGTCAAGGTTGTCGACAAGTCGGAAAGCTCTGTCGGTAGGCCAACCTAGACACAGTGCGTAGTAGGCAAGAACGCGTGAAGGCGCCCTTCGGCGATGCCCATGGCTGCCGAGGGAGTGTCTGCGCTGTGACAACACAAGGTCATGAACATAGCGGTGGTGATCTTCATTGGCTATCGGATAGGGCGACGCTTCAAGAAGATGATCTGTACGGCAGAGTCGATCTTCTCCATGCTCGGCTGGCCAGACGTCAAATGGGTGAACCTGCGCAAGGAGGTCGCGGCCCGTCGCCAATCCGGCGACCCGCCTCAACTGGGCGACACGTATTCAGATAATTACGTAGTTGAGGCTGACGTAAACGGTGCTCCAGAGCCCGCGTCCCCTTTGCCGGGGTCAGGAGCTTAAGACATCTGGTACGCGGCACCCGTTGCACTGTCCAGGCGTCGTTCAATGGCATCTCGGAACCGGCACTTTGCCGCCGGGTCCAACGGATTGAACGCGGCGAGCGGCGGTGCAGCGTAGGCAGGGGCCGGTGCAATTGCGTCGTTTGGGGAGAGCAGCCGGGCAGAGCCCGGCGCTACAGAACCTTGATCAGCACTTTTCCTTGCGCCCCATCAGCCGACCCACGCGCGACGGTTCATCGCACTTGGGCTTCGGCGGCGGCGGCGCTACCGCGGCCGCACGGGCCCGCTGCAGCTGCTGCACCTTCGCGCGGATCTGCGGCATCGCCGCCATCGCGGCCTTCTCGCCTTCCAGGATCGCGTAGCCGCGCTGGCTGAAATCGGCCGCGCCGATCTCCAGCACCTTGGGGCGGATGATGATGTCCGCGCGGGCCAGTTCCTGCTCGCCCAGGCGCTGGCCCATGATCGAGATGGACTGGTTCACGATGCCCAGCATGCCGGTCGGCGACTTGCCGCTGGCCTTGCTGGAGATGTCCACGGCGATGACGAAGTCGGCGCCCAGCTGGCGCGCTGCATCCACCGGCACCGGGCTGACCACGCCGCCGTCGACGAAGCTGTTCTTGCCGATCTTCACCGGCTCGAACACGCCGGGGATGCTGCTGGACGCACGTACCGCCTGGCCCACGTTGCCGCGCACGAACACGGCGCGGTCGCCGGTGTCCAGGTTGGTGGCCACGGCCGCGAACGGCTTCTGCAGTTTTTCGGCGGGGCGGTTGCCCACCTGCGCGTTCACGTAGTCCTGCAGCTTCTGGCCCTGCACCAGGCCGCCGGAGAACAGGCGCACGTCGCGGATGCTGGCTTCGTCCAGGGCTACGGCCTTGGACTGCATCTGGAACGCGTCCATGCCGCTGGCGTACAACGCGCCGACCACGCTGCCGGCGCTGGTGCCGGACACCACCACCGGCTCGAAGCCGTTGGCTTCCAGCATCTTGATCACGCCGATATGCGCAAAGCCCTTGGCCGCGCCGCCGCCCAGGGCGATGCCGATCTTGACCGGCTTGGCCTGCACCACCGGGGTGGCCACCGGTGGCGGGGTCGGGCGCACGGGGTCACCGCCGCAGCCGGCGAGCAGGCCGAGAGCGGCAACAGACAGCGTCAGGCGAATACGGTGCAGTGATTTCATCGGCGTGGCAGAAAGTGAATGGGCATCGAGGGCGTCAGCATACCGGTACTGCCGGCCGTTGGTCGGCAATGGCAGGGCGCCGGTTTATATCGGGTTGCCGGCCACCGGCCAGCCCCCTCAGAACCGGTTGTCGCCGTCCAGGATCCGGCCGATGCCGCCCAGCACCGAACCCTCGCCACGGCTCTGCCCGCCGGCCTGGGGCGCGGCCATCCACATGCGCCCGGCCAGGCGCGAGAACGGCAGCGACTGCAGCCACACCTTGCCCGGGCCGGTCAGCGTGGCCAGGAACACGCCTTCGCCGCCGAACACCATGCTCTTGATGCCGGCCACGCGGCGCACGTCCATGTCCACGCTGGCGTGGTAGGCCACGATGCAGCCGGTGTCCACGTCCAGCCGCTCGCCGGCGGCCAGTTCCCGCTCCACCACGCAGCCGCCGGCATGCACGAACACCCAGCCGTCGCCCTCCAGCTTCTGCATGATGAAGCCCTCGCCGCCGAACAGGCCGGTCATGATCTTGCGCTGGAACTGCACGCCGATCTGCACGCCGCGCGCGCCGGCCAGGAAGCTGTCCTTCTGGCAGATGAGGCGGCCGCCGTGCTGGTCCAGCTTCATCGGCAGCACCGTGCCGGGGTAGGGCGCGGCGAAGGCGACCTTGGCCTTGCCCTGGCCGGTGTGCGTGTACAGGGTGGCGAACAGGCTTTCACCGGTGAGCACGCGCTTGCCCGCGCTCATCAGCTTGTCCATGAAGCCGCCGCCCTGGCCGCTGTGCGAGCCGTCGCCGAACACGGTGTCCATCTGCACCGCGGCGTCCTTGAACATCAGGGCGCCGGCCTCGGCGATGGCGCTTTCGCCCGGGTCCAGCTCGATCTCCACGAACTGCATTTCATGGCCGACGATGCGGAACTCGATGTCGTCGGCGCGCTGGCTGCGGCCACCGGGGCCGGGCAGGGGCGGCGGCGCGCCCTGCGGGGCGACGCTGCCGGCCAGCAGCTCGGGCACCTCGCTGATCGCCATCCAGCCGCTCATGCCCTCGCACCAGACCAGCGCCCGCGGGTTGAGGTGGGCGTACTTGCGGGCGGCGGCATCGTCGAGGGGACCGGTGCGGTCGGCCTGGCCGGAGGTATGGAAGTACCACTGGGTCATGGCGGTGTGCCTGGCAGACGGAGGAGGGAGCCAGTCTAGGGCGGTCGACGGAAGGCTGAGTGGGCCGGAAGTCGTGATCGGCGTCGAAAACCGCAACCCGTCTTCACATCCGGGTGGCCGGATCTTGGTAATGAATGACCGGAATTTGCGACGCTGTTGCTGTACTGCAACAATTGTCTGGTAGCGCCGGTCCACCACCCCTCCCAACACAGCCTAAAACGCCATGTTCCCGAACCGCACTGCCCACGGCCGGTTTCCGTCCGTGCACCCGCTCGTCATCGCCCTTGCCGCCCTGCTGCCATTGACGGCCGCAGCCCAGGACGCCCCCGCCACCAAGGATCCGGTCGCCCTCGACACCCTGCAGGTGACGGCCCAGCGCCGTGTGGAAAACGCCAAGGACGTCCCGGTGTCGATCTCGGCCATCCAGGGCGAGAAGCTCGACGTGCTCGGTTCGGCCGGCGACGACATCCGCTTCCTGTCCGCGCGCGTGCCCAGCCTGAACATCGAATCGTCCTACGGGCGTGCCTTCCCGCGCTTCTACATCCGCGGCCTGGGCAATACCGACTTCGATCTCAATGCCTCCCAGCCGGTCTCGCTGGTGTATGACGACGTGGTGCAGGAAAGCCCGCTGCTGAAGGGTTTCCCGCTGTTCGACCTGGCCGGTGTGGAAGTGCTGCGCGGCCCGCAGGGCACGCTGTTCGGGCGCAACACCCCGGCCGGCGTGGTCAAGTTCGATTCGGCGCGCCCGTCGCAGGACGCCGACGGTTACGTCAAGGTGGCCTACGGCAGCTACAACACCTGGAACACGCAGGGCGCCTACGGCGGTCCGCTGACCGACCGCTGGTCGGCACGCGTGTCGGCGCTGTACCAGCGCCGCGATGACTGGGTGACCAATACCCGCGCCAATGCGCCCGCGCAGGGCTTTGAAGGCTACGACGAAGCCGCCGCCCGCCTGCAGTTCCTGTACGAAGGCGACGACCTCGAAGCGCTGTTCAACGTGCACAAGCGCAAGCTCAACGGCACCGCGCGCCTGTTCCGCGCCAACATCCTCAAGCCGGGCACCAACCAGCTGGTCGAGAACTTCGACCGCGACGAGGTCTCCACCGACGGCCAGAACTTCTCGGAACTTGAAACCTGGGGTGCCAGCGCGCGCCTGAAGTGGGACCTGGGGCGGGTGACGCTGCACTCGATCACCGGCTATGAAACCGCCGAATCGCTCAACCACGGCGACATCGACGGCGGCTACGGCGCCAGCTTCCTGGGCGCGGGCAACTATGGCCCGGGCAACATCCCGTTCGCCTCCGAGTCGGCCGATGGCCTGCCGCACCACCGCCAGTGGACGCAGGAATTCCGCATCGAATCCAACGAATGGGGCCGCTTCGACTGGCAGGCGGGGCTGTTCTACTTCGATGAAGACGTCACCATCGACAGCTTCAACTACGATTCGCTGACCCCGGGCAACCCGCAGAACGGCCATGCCGTGCAGAGCCAGCGTAACAAGGCCTGGGCGGCGTTCGTGTCCGGCGATTTCGACGTGACCGAGCGCTTCAAGCTGCGCGGTGGCGTGCGTTACACGCAGGACAAGAAGGACTTCAGCGCCAGCGTGCTGCAGGCCGTGCCGTTCGGTACGCCGGTCAGCGGCCCGTACCTGGCCAACACCGACGTCAACGACGTCAGCTGGGACCTGAGCGGCGTCTACCAGATCACCGACAACCTCAACGCCTATGCACGCGTGGCCAAGGGCTTCCGTGCGCCGTCGATCCAGGGCCGTCTGGCCTTCGGTGGCGTCTCCCAGGCCGACTCGGAGAAGGTGATTTCCTATGAAGCCGGCATCAAGGCCGACCTGTTCGACCGTCGTGCGCGCTTGGGCTTCAACGTGTTCCGCTACAACGTCGATGGCCAGCAGCTGATCGCGGTGGGCGGCAGCAACAACACCGCCACCCTGCTCAACGCCGACAAGACCCTGGGCCAGGGCGTGGAACTGGACTTCGAGGCCTACCTCACCGACCACGTGCTGCTCACCCTGGGCAGCAGCTACAACGACACCGAGATCAAGGACCGCGACCTGGCGGTGGCGATCTGCGGTGGCGGCTGCACCATCACCGACCCGACCACGGTCATCGACGGTTCCACCTACGCACTGGTCAACGGCAATTCGCTGCCGCAGGCGCCGAAGTGGATCCACAACCTGACCCTGCGCGCCGGTTTCCCGATCAACGACGCCAGCGAGCTGTACGTGTACACCGACTGGGCTTACCGCAGTGAAGTGAACTTCTTCCTGTACGAGTCGCCGGAGTTCCGCAGCCGCTCGTCGCTGGAAGGTGGCCTGCGCCTGGGCTACAACTGGGATTACGGCCAGTACGACGTGGCCGTGTACGGCCGCAACCTGACCGACCAGGTGCGCGTGGTGGGCGCGATCGACTTCAACAACCTCACCGGCTTCCTCAACGAACCGCGCACGTTCGGCGTGGAGTTCACCGCGAAGTTCTGATGCACGTCATGCGGTAGGTGCCCACCGATGGTGGGCACGCCCCTGAAAACGAAAACGGCGCGGAGAAATCCGCGCCGTTTTCCGTCATACCGGTAGAGCCGACCGTTGGTCGGCTGCCCAACGCGCCTACAACGCGCTCTCAGGCCGCACCTTCAACACCGCTTCCTCGGCGGCGCAATCGCGGCTGGAATGCAGCCCGGCCTTGCGTGCCGCGGCGATCTCCTTGCGCGCAGCCAGCAGATCCTTGTTGAACGCGGCGTTGTCGTGCAGGCGTGCCACGGCGGCCGCGCCCATGAACCGCCCTTCCAGGATGTCGCTCTGCCAGTGCACGTTGCACACCAGGCGGCTCTCGCCGTAGTTGCGGCCACGCAGCTGGATTGCATCGGCGCGCTCGGGGGCGATCTCGGACAGGATCAAGGCCCACGCCCAGCCGATGGACGTATGGCCGGACGGGTACGAGCCATTGCCGCGCAGCCCTTCTTCATCGTCGGGCGTGCAGGTGGGTTCGCCGTTGACCATGAACGGGCGCGCGCGCTGGTAGTGCTTCTTGGCGGTGCGCGTGGCCGAGCTGGCATCGATCCGGCTGCGTTCCAGCAGGCGGTACAGCGCGGGCGTCTTTACCGCGTCCACGTCGATGTCGATGGCGCAGGAGAACTGGTTGGCACCGGCCGGGAAGCCGAGTTCGGCATCGATATGGGCCTGCGCGAAGCGGGGGCTGCCACGTAGCGCGCGGGCTTCACGGCTGACCTGTTCGTCCAGCGCGAAGCCGGCCGAGCCGGCTGCCGGCGGCGCCGGCACCAGCGCCAGGCTGGCTGGCACCGCGTCGGCCTGCAGGTAACCCACCGCCTTGGTCGTGACCGATGCCTCCACGGCCGTGGTGCGCGGTGCGCCGGTGGTCGTACAGCCGGCCAGGGCCACCAGCACGGCAACGGTCAGCAGGGGGCGCAGGACGGGGGCGGCAGACGACGACATCGGCAGGACTCGCAGAGGGGGAGCCGGCATGATCGCAGCTTCACCCGGCCGCGACAGTGGCCGTTGGTCATGCGGCCAGATCCGGCACGCCCGGCAGTCGGATGACGGAAACCCGCGACTGGTTCACGGAATTGGGCCGCCGCGCGACATAGCTTCGGCGCAGGCGCCATCACTCGTCATATCTCTATGGATAGATGCACTGCATGGCAACGCGGTAGCGCCGGTCATCAGGGGGATCACCTGCAAGGGAGCAAACGGATGCGAAGCAACGCGGGATGGACGGGCGGTGGACTCGCCCTGGGCTTGATGCTGGCGTGCGGCACCACGCACGCGGCCGATGTGGTGGGCGTGGCGTTCGTGCACGGCACCGGCAAGCAGACCGACGCACGTACGGACTACTGGCAGCCGGGCATCATCGACACCGTGCGCCAGGGGCTGCCCAACAGCAGCAACTACACGGTCATCAACTGCGATTTCGAACAGTACATGTGGAAGCCCGAGGCGGCTGGCTGCCTCGCTGGGCAGCTGACCACCTTCATCAACACCAAGGGCATCACCAAGCTGGTGGTGATCACCCACTCCAACGGCGGCAACGTGGTGCGCTGGATGCTGTCCAACCCCACCTACGACAGCCGCTACCCGAAGATCATCCAGACCATCGGCAAGGTCACCGCGCTGGCACCGTCCTCGGCCGGTACGCCACTGGCAGATGCCGCGCTCAACGGCAACACGTTTGAAACCTCGGTGGGCTGGCTGCTGGGCTACAAGAGCGACGCCGTGCGCCAGCAGCAGGTGGGCCACATGGCCACCTACAACGCGCAGAA
Source organism: Stenotrophomonas rhizophila (assembly GCF_000661955.1). Taxonomy (NCBI): domain Bacteria; kingdom Pseudomonadati; phylum Pseudomonadota; class Gammaproteobacteria; order Lysobacterales; family Lysobacteraceae; genus Stenotrophomonas; species Stenotrophomonas rhizophila. The sequence continues at coordinate 4,486,397 of NZ_CP007597.1, read as the reverse complement.
CCTGTATGGCACCGCCGGACGCCCGGCGCTGCCGAAGCCGTTCCGCGCGGTGGTCGGCTCGGATGTGGAGTCGGCGGTGTGGGACAGCAACAGCTACTGCGGCGGGTATGCGCAGAACGTGGGGCTGGAGTTCACCCAGAACTGGTTGAACAGCTGTTCGGACGGGTTCCTGGAGTGCAGCAGCCAGAAGGCTGCCGGCACGCTGTGGTTCACCGACAAGGCGCGCACCCAGGGCGCCGAGCCGCTGAGCCACAACCAGAGCCGCCGCGAGTGCTTCGGCCTGGGCACGATCCTGCGCAACGACCTGACCCTGTGAGGAGCACGCCATGACTTCAAGACTGACGATTGCCGCCGCTGTTGCCGCGGCGCTGGTGGCCCTCCCGCTGCACGCCGCGCAGCCGCTGCTGGCCCGCAGCAGCGACCAGCTGGCGCCGCGCGTGGAAAGCGCGCCCCTGCAGGCCGACGGCATCGAGCGGGCCCCGGTGAGTTTTGCCTGGGCATTGGACCCCGCCGATACGTTGACTGCGCCTGCGCCCTTCGTGGCCACCAGCCGCAGCTACTGGGAAATGGTGGACGCGGCCACCCTGCAACGCGGCCTGGACCTGCCGCTGACCGCACCGGATGCGGTGATCCAGGTCAGCCCGGCGCCGGGTGCCCGCGCGCTGGCACCGCAGCAGTGGCAGGTGCGCGACCCGGCCGGCACGCTGGCGGTGGACAAGGTCGTGGATGACCAGCAGCTGCGTGCGGCCGGCATGGCGGCGGGGCAGGGCAGCACCATGGTGCGAACCGGGCGCAGTGCCGCGGTGGGTACCTATCGCCTGCAGAGCGCCCAGGCGCAGGGCCGCTACGTGGTGCAGGTGCTGGAGCCCAACAGCACGGTGTCGCTGCAGCTGCAGGCCAGCCGCCAGCAGGTGCTGGCCGGTGGCAGCGTGGAACTGAGCGCGCGGTTGCTGGATGACCGCGGCACGGCCACGCTGGCCGGCGCCACGGCGGCCGCGCGCACCCTGCCGGCCGGCGGCGAGGCGTTGCTGGTGGCCCCGGATGGCCGCAGCTGGCCGGTGCCGCTGGTGGCCGGCAAGGACGGCCTGCGCGCACGCGTGACGATCCCGCAGGACATCGGCCCGGTGCAGGGGCTGTGGGAACTGCAGGCCTTCGTCAGCGCCAACGGGGTACAGCGTGATGGCAAGGTGGCCTTCGCGGTGGCCCAGCCCACCGCGCGCTTCACCGGCCAAGCTGACGTGGACCTCGCCCGGCGCACGGTGACGTTGCCGCTGCAGATTGGTGCGCCCGGTCGCTACGAGGCGCGCGGCACGCTGTACGCCACCGGCCCGGACGGCCAGCTGCGGCCGGTGGCGCAGGCGCACAGCGCAGCGTGGTTCGACCGCGCCGGCCCGGGCGCCATCGCGCTGCCCTTCGCCAGCGTGGCCTTGCCGCGCGGGTATACAGCCCCGTTCGAGTTGCGCGACCTGCAGCTGCAGGACCAGGGACGGATGGCACCGATCGAGTCACGCGCGGTGGCGTTGAAGTTCTAGGCACCGCGGGCGACGGAGGCGACACCCTCCGTCGCCCGGCGGTAGAGCCACCCCATGGGTGGCTGCCTTTCATCGGGCACCCGTGCACCGCCAGCCACGCATGGCGTGGCTCTACCATTGGGGGCGCGGACACGGTACCCGTCACGCGCCAAGGTAGCGCCACCCCATGGGTGGCTGCGCGACCTATCCGGCGAACGCGCTCAGCCGGCCCTCGTGCTCCACCACCTGGATCGGGCCGCCGAACACTTCCGACAGCGGCGCGTCGCGCAGCAGGTCGTCGCGCGGCCCATCGGCGATGATCCGGCCACCGCGCAGCAGCACCACCCGCGCGATCTCCGGAATGACCTCCTCGATGTGGTGGGTCACCAGCACCAGGGTGATGCCTTCGGCGGCCAGCCGGCGCATGGTGGCGATCAGGTGCTGGCGGGCGATCAGGTCCAGCCCGGTGGACGGCTCGTCCAGCAGCAGCGCCTGCGGCCGGTTGACCAGCGCCCGGGCGATCAGCACGCGCCGGGTTTCACCGGCCGACAGCTCGGCATAGCCCCGCGCCAGCAGCGCCAGCGCACCGGTCAGAGCCAGGGTTTCACGCACGCGCTGGCGCATGTCCTCGGTGACCTCGCGGAAGGCCGGCACCACGAAGCTGGCGAAGAAGCCCGACAGCACCGCTTCCTCCACGGTCAGCCCGGGCATGTCGGCCAGGTTGCTGCTCAGATCGCCGGTGACGATGCCCAGCTGCGAGCGCAGCCGGTCCACCTGCCAGCGGTTCTGGCCCAGCACCCGCACCGCCACGCTGCCGTCGGCATGCGCCAGCGGGTACAGCTCGCGGGTGATCAGCTTGATGAAGGACGACTTGCCGCAGCCGTTGGGGCCCAGCAGCGCGGTGTGCTGGCCCTGGGCGATGCGCAGGCTGAGGTCGTGCAGAACCCGGACCTGGCCGCGGATCACGCAGGCACGGTCCAGCTCGATCAGGGGGACGTTGGCGGCCTGGGGCGCCGAAGAGGCTGCGACTGTCATGAATGCGGGGGCATGCTCACGAAGGAGGAAAACAACTGAATGACTGCGCAAAAATCGCACCAGACGGATGAAGTTTGCAACTGCAGGCCCCATCATGTCCGAAGGTGTACCTGTTCCCTTGCTGGCCGTCCGCGGCCCGGAGTCCTGCGATGCTCGATACGCTCCTCAACTTCCTGACCGGCGGTGTCGTCGGCCTCGGCTGGTGGGGCATGGCACTGGTGCTGCTGGTGTTCACCCAGCTCACCATCTTCGCCGTCACCCTGTACCTGCATCGCAGCCAGGCGCACCGTGGCGTGGATTTCCACCCGGTCATCGCGCATTTCTTCCGCTTCTGGACCTGGCTCACCACCTCCATGATCACCAAGGAGTGGGTGGCCATCCACCGCAAGCACCACGCCAAGGTGGAAACCGACGAAGACCCGCACAGCCCGGTCACCAAGGGCATCGGCATGGTGTTCTGGCGTGGCGTGGAGCTGTACCGCGAGGCCCGCGCGATGCGTGCGGACATCGAACAGTACGGTCGCGGCGCACCGGACGACTGGATCGAACGCAAGCTCTACACCCCGCATGCCAACCTCGGCCCGGTCGCGCTGCTGGCCATCAACAGCCTGCTGTTCGGCCTGCCGGGCGTTGCCCTGTGGGCGATCCAGATGGCGTGGATCCCGTTCTGGGCCGCCGGCGTGGTCAATGGCCTGGGCCACTGGTGGGGCTACCGCAACTTTGAATCGGCCGACACCTCCACCAACCTGACCCCCTGGGCGTTCTGGATCGGCGGTGAAGAGCTGCACAACAACCACCACGCCTTCCCCAGCTCGGCCCGCTTCTCGATGCGCCGCTGGGAGTTCGACATCGGCTGGGCCGCCATCCGCGGCCTGCAGGCACTGCGCCTGGCCAAGGTGCTGCGCGTGGCTCCGTCCATGGACGTACGCCCGAACATCGCCGTGCCGGATGCCGAAACCCTGAAGGCGCTGCTGTCGCACCGCTTCCAGGCCATGACCGACTACCAGCGCAATGTGTTCGTGCCGGCCCTGCGCGAAGAGGCGGCGATGGCCGGCGCCAAGCTGCGCAAGCTGCTGCCGCGCCGCATGCGCCGCGGGCTGGTCAACGACGGCCGCTGGCTCAAGCCGGACTGCCGCGCCCAGCTCAGCACCTGGGTCGAGCAGCGCCCGCGCATCCGCGTGCTGGTCGAACACCGCGCGCGCCTGGCGGCCCTGCTGGAAGCGCGTGGCAACGATGCCGCCGAGCGCCTGAAGCTGCTGCAGGCGTGGTGCCACGAGGCCGAAGCCAGCGGCATCGCCGCGCTGCAGGCCTACGCCGCCCGCCTGAAGGGCTACGCGCTGACGGCGCACTGACCGGTGCGCCCTGGCGTGATGAACCGTGGAAAACGCCGCCTCGTGCGGCGTTTTTCCTGCATGGCCGTGCTGATGGCCGCCGGCATGGCGCAGGCGCAGGTGGCCGACACCGGCAGCTACCTGCAGCGCATGGATACCGACGGCGATGGCCGGGTCAGCGTCGAGGAATACGTGCAGTGGATGATGTACGCCTTCGAGCGCATGGACCGCAACGGCGACGGCGTACTCAGCGCCGATGAACTGCCCGGCGGCAAGGGCGCCCCGATCACCAAGGAACAACAGCGGCAGACCCTGATGCAGCGCTTCCACAAGCAGGACGCCAACGGCGACGGGTACCTGAGTGCGAAGGAACTGGCCGCGCCGCCGCGGTGAGCGTGGTCTGGCCACCAGGTGAAGCGTTGGGCGATCATGCTCGGCATGGACGATCTGATCGACGAATGGTGTGAATTCTGCGCGGGACGCAGCGAACAGGAAACGTGGTACTTCTCGGGCCTGCTGCAGGGCGTTACCGAGGCGGCGGTCCTGACGCAGGTGTTCGCATCCTTTCCTCACGCCGATGCCCTGGAGGCGCGCGCCTTGGACGTGCTCCAGGCCGGTCGTTGGGGTAATCATCTCTACCTCCAGCCCGCCCACGAAGGGAATGCACAGGTCCGAGCCGCCGCCGCGCGCGCGTGGCTGGACGAACTGGCGCGCGTTGCCGGCGCGAATGGCGAACCGGCGTTGCAGGCAACGCTGCTCCGCGTCCCGGTTGTCAGCACATCGTCCGACCGGCTGGAAGCGGCTCGGTCCACGTCCGAACCGTCGGCCTACCTGCACGATGTGATCTGCGAGGTGGTGAGGGATGCGCGCACGCTGGACACCGCGCAGGTGGCCGCACTGGACGAGGCGCTGTACCACGTCGCTTCGGATCTGTATCTGGGCTGGTACATCTCCCAGCCGCTGGCACCTGACGCCATCGATTTCGCGCCCTATCTGGCGCTCTGGCGTTTGGGGGGATGTAGCGCGCTGGTCGAGGATGCATTCTTGGTCCAGAAGTGAACGGAGCGCATGCGACTCGTTGAGTAGAATTTCCCCATGCCTGAACTGCCCGAAGTAGAAACCACCCGCCGCGGCCTGGCCCCGCACCTGGAAGGCCGCCGCGTGCATGGCGTGATCCTGCGCCGGCCGGACCTGCGCTGGCCCATTCCCGAAGAGATCGGCGCGCTGCTGCCCGGGCAGGCGATCGAGGGCGTGCGCCGCCGCGCCAAGTACCTGCTGCTGGATACCGCCATCGGCAGCGCCCTGCTGCACCTGGGCATGTCCGGCAGCCTGCGCGTGCTGCCCGGCGATACCCCCGTGCGCGCGCACGACCACGTCGACATCAGCCTGGACAACGGGCGCCTGCTGCGCTTCAACGACCCGCGCCGGTTCGGCAGCCTGCTGTGGCAGCCGGCCGGGGAAACCCACGCACTGCTGGCCGGGCTGGGTCCGGAGCCGCTCGACGACGCCTTCGATGGCGATTACCTGTTCCAGCGCAGCCGGGGGCGCAAGGCACCGGTGAAGACCTTCCTGATGGACCAGGGCATCGTGGTCGGGGTGGGCAACATCTACGCCGCCGAAAGCCTGTTCATGGCCGGCATCAACCCGCTGCGCGAGGCCGGGAAGATCTCGCGCGGGCGCTACCAGCGCCTGGCCGATGCCGTGAAGCAGATCCTGGCCTACGCCATCACCCGCGGCGGCACCACCCTGCGCGATTTCATCAACCCGGACGGGGCGCCGGGCTATTTCGAGCAGGAACTGCTGGTCTACGGCCGTGAAGGCGAGCCCTGTCGCCAGTGCGGCCGGCTGCTGCGGCACGCCACCATCGGCCAGCGCGCCAGCGTCTGGTGCGGCTACTGCCAGCGCTGAACCCTCGCACGCCCGTCGCCTTGGCGGCGGTATAGTCCGCCCAACGTCACCGGCGGGGGTGTGCGATGGACGAAGCACCGGATATCACCGTATGGCTGGATTCAGCCCGCGCGGGCGACCGCGCCGCCCTGGACCGGGTGCTGACCCTGCTCTACCAGGAGCTGCACAGCATGGCCCGGCGCCAGTTGGCCGGCCAGCAGGGGCGCACGCTCGATGCCACCTCGCTGGTCCACGAGTCCTACCTGAAGCTGCTCGGCGCACGCGGTGCGGCCCGCTTCGAAGACCGCGCGCACTTTTTCGCCTATGCCGCCTCGGCCATGCGCAGCGTGGTCGTGGATTACGCGCGCAACCGGTTGGCGCGCAAGCGCGGGGGCGACCTCAAACGGGTGGACCTGCCCGAGAACAGCAGCAGCGGCGTGCGCCTGGATGAAGACCTGCTGGCGCTGGACGTGGCCCTGGCCCGGCTGCAGGCCGTGGACGGCCACCTGGCCAAGGTGGTGGAGCTGCGCTATTTCGCCGGGCTGTCCGAACAGGAGATCGCCGATCTGTGCCAGCGCTCGGAGCGCAGCATCCGCCGCGACTGGCAGAAGGCGCGCATGTTCCTGCTGGCCTCCGTGCGCGACGACTGAACACGGCGGGCAATGACGGTCCCGCGTGGCGGCGCGGGCGGTGGTACATCGTTCGGGGAGCAGATCGATGGAAGCGTCGCGCTGGCGGCAGGTGTCTTCGCTGCTGGACCAACTGCTGGAACTTGCCGACGGGCCGCGTGCGCAGCGGCTGGCGCAGCTGCGCCTGGCCGATCCGACGCTGGCCGACGACCTGGAACGCCTGCTGGAACACGAGCGCGACAGCCACGAGTTCATGGCCCAGCCGTTGTGGACCGCCGCCCCGCAGGACAGCCGCGCCGGCACCCTGATCGGGCCCTACCGGTTGTTGCGCGCGCTGGGCGAGGGCGGCATGGGCGAGGTCTGGCTCGCCGAACGCGCCGATGGCCTGTACCAGCGCCAGGTGGCCCTCAAGCTGCTGCGCAGTGGCTATGCCGACCCCGGCCTGCGCCAGCGCTTCAGCCGCGAGCGCGAGATCCTGGCGCGGCTGCAGCACCCCAACCTGGCCGAACTGCTCGATGCCGGCGTCGACCTGCAGGGCCAGCCTTACCTGGCGCTGGCGTATGTGGAAGGTGAGCCGATCACCGACTACTGCCAGCAGTTGCAGCCGCCGCTGGAACGCCGCCTGCAGCTGATGCTGCAGGTGTGCGCGGTGGTCACCCATGCGCACGCCAACCTGATCGTGCACCGCGACCTGAAGCCCTCCAACATCCTGGTCACCGCCCACGGTGAAGTGAAGCTGCTCGACTTCGGCATCGCCAAGCTGCTTGACGACCCGGAGGCGCGCGACAACGCGCAGCATCCGGCCACCGAGGCGCGCGCGTTCACCCTCCACTACGCCGCCCCCGAACAGGTGCGCGGCGAACCGGTCACCACGCTCACCGATGTGTACTCGCTGGGTGTGGTGCTGTTTGAAGTGATCACCGGGCGCAAGCCCTACCGGTTGCGCCGCCACAGCGATGCCGAATGGGAGCGCTCGATCCTGGAGGTGACCGCACCGCGCGCCTCGGCGGTGGTGCTGCGCGGCAGCGCCGGGAGCCCGCCCACGCTGGCCGATCGGCGGCTGGCCCGGCGCCTGCGCGGTGACCTGGACACCATCCTGCTCAAGGCCCTGCAGAAGGAACCGGCACAGCGCTATGCCTCGGCCGAAGCGCTGGCGCAGGACCTGCGCCGATTCCTGGAGGGCCGGCCCATCCATGCGCGGCCGCAGCGCACCCTGTACCGCCTGCGCAAGTACATCGGCCGGCACCGCTGGGGCGTGGCGGTGGGCTCGCTGGGGGCCGTGGCGCTGGCTGGCCTGGCGGTGGTGGCGCTATGGCAGATGCAGCAGGCACGGCGCGAAATCGCCCGCGCCCAGGCCATGCAGGAATTCACCGTGGGCCTGTTCGACCGCGCCGCCGGCGTGCGCCATGGCAGCTTCGACGTGCGCCAGCTGCTGGCCACCGGGCAGCAGCGCGGCGAGGCCGAGCTGGCCGATCAGCCGTTGTCGCTGGCCGATCTGCAGGGCGTGATCGGACGCCTGCGGATCGGCATGGGTGACTATCAACTTGCGCTGCAGACGCTGGACCGCCAGCGCGCACTGCTGGAGCAGGCGGGCGAGGTGCCACCCCCGTTGCAGCTGGAAGCGGTGACCCAGCGCGGACGCGCGCTGCGCATGCTGGGCCGCTCGCGCGAGTGCGTGGCGCACATGACCCCGATGCAGTCGCTGGCCGCGCAACAGCGCAGCGCGCTGCCCGGCCTGGTGGCCGAGTACCACGCCCAGCTGGGCCGCTGCCAGCAGCTGTTGGGCTACCGCGATGAGGCGCGCGCGGCCTTCGCGCTGTCGCTGGCCGTGCGCCGCGACGTCCTGCACGACACCGCCGGCACCGCCGAGAGCCTGTCCGACCTGGCCGCGCTGGACAGTGACGACGGCCGCCCGCAGGCGGCCCTGGCCGGCTACCAGCAGGCGCTGCAGCTGCTGCAGCTGCGGCCCGGCGAGCGCCAACCGCAGCTGATCGTCCTGCGCCGCCACCTAGGCGAGACCCTTGCCGCGCAGGGTGACCTGGCGGCCGCCGAGCAGACCCTGCACATCGCCTGGTCCGATGCGGTCAGCCTGTATGGGCCGGACCATCCGGAGACCTTGTCGATCCGGCGCCTGCGTGGCGTGCTGGCCCTGCAGCGCGGTGACCTGCGCCAGGCGGACGCGACCCTGCAGCAGGTCCATCGCCTGACCCGGCTGGCGCTGGGCGAGCAGCACCGCGACACCGGCCTGAGCTGGCACGCGCTGGGCCTGCTGGCGCTGGAGCGCGGTGACAGCAATGAGGCCGTGGTCGATTTCGAGCATGCCGTGGCGATCTGGCGGCAACCGGACTGCGTGCGGTTGCTGCCGCAGGGCCTGTACGACTACGGCAGTGCCCTGGCCCAGGCCGGGCGCTGGCAGGCCGGGTTGGCCGCCCTGCATGAAGGCCGCCAATGGCAGGCCGCGCAACGCGGCGACCACGATCCGTCGGTGCAGCAGGCCGACCTGCGGATGGCCGAGATCACCAGTGCCTACGGCGACCCGCGCCAGGCCGGCGACCAGCTGGCGCAGTTGATGCTGCGCCACCGGCAGGGCGGTGCCGAGGCCATGGCCGGGCAACAGGCCCTGCAGCTGGCCTGGGGCCGCAACCTGGCCCGCATGGGGCAGGACGTGGAGGCCGAGCGCGTGCTGTTGGCGGTGGCCGACAGCCGCGCGCCGGACCCGGCCAGCACCGCCGTGCGCTGGCAGGCGCGCACCCGCCTGGCCGCGCTGCACTGCGCGCAGACGCCGCTGCGCAGCCGCGAGGCGCTGCTGCGGCTGCAGGGCGAGGCCCGGGTGCAGTGGCCGCAGGGCGGCACCACGCTGCGCGACATCGACCAGGCGCTGCAGGCCTGCGCCAGTGCGACGCTGGCCACCACCCGCTGAGCGGCGGGCTGGCTGAACGCCACGCGCGCGCCACCTCGGCGATTTAACGTTCGCCTGCCTATGATGGCCGGCCCTTTCCTGCCAGTGCTGCCTGCATGCAACGTCGCGACTTCATCCGCAATGCCTCCCTGGCCTTGGCCGCGATCGGCTTCCCGGCGCTGCCGGCCTGCGCCGCGCAGGGCAGCCAGGTGGGCCTGCGCCGGCTCGGCCAGCCGCAGCCGTTCGATTTCGCCACCCTCAAGGGCCAGGCGCGCGCGCTGTCGCAGGCCGCCTACCAGACCCACAAGCGCACGTTGCCCGGGCCGCTGGAAGCGTTGGACTGGGACCAGTACCAGTCCATCAGCTACCGCCAGGACCATGCGCTGTGGGCCGACAAGCCCGGCAAGTACCAGGCCAAGTTCTTCCACCTGGGCCTGTACTTCCATTCCCCGGTGCGGATGTTCGACGTGGTCGACGGCACCGCGCAGGAGCTGGCCTACGACCCGGCCGCGTTCGATTACGGCAAGAGCGGGCTGAAGGGCAGCCACCTGCCGGCCGACCTGGGGTTTGCCGGCTTCCGGCTCAACACCCGCCAGGACACCAACCGTGATTTCGCCGCGTTCCTGGGCGCCAGCTATTTCCGTGCCGTGGGCAAGGAAGGCCAGTACGGCCAGTCGGCGCGTGGCTTGGCCATCGACACCGGCATGGGCAAGCCCGAGGAGTTCCCGGACTTCATCGCCTATTACCTGGAACAGCCGGCGGCCGACTCCAACACCCTGGTCGTCTATGCGCTGCTGGACTCGCCCAGCGTGGCCGGCGCGTACCGGTTTGCGATCACCAACGGCGACACCCTGCTGATGGACATCGACTGCGCCCTGTACCCGCGCAAGGCCATCGAGCGGTTGGGCATCGCCCCGTGCACCAGCATGTACCAGGTGGGCGAGAACGACCGCCGCATGGCCTGGGACTGGCGCCCGGAAATCCACGATACCGACGGCCTGTCGATGTGGACCGGCAGCGGCGAGTGGATCTGGCGCCCGCTGTGCAACCCGCACAACCTGCGCTTCAACATGTTCGTGGACAACAACCCGCGCGGCTTCGGCCTGCTGCAGCGCGACCGCAACTTCGACCACTACCAGGACGACGGGGTGTTCTACGAGAAGCGCCCCTGCCTGTGGGTGGAACCGAAGGGCCAGTGGGGCAAGGGCTCGGTGCAGCTGGTCGAGATCCCCACGGTGGATGAAACCTTCGACAACATCGTGGCGTTCTGGAACCCGGAGGCCAAGCCGCAGCCGGGCCAGGAGCTGTTGCTGGGCTACCGTCTGTACTGGGGCGCGCAGCCGCCGGCCCGCACGCCGCTGGCGCATTGCGTGGACAGCCGCACCGGGTTGGGCGGGGTGATCGGCAAGAAGCGGGCGTACTTCTCGTGGCGCTTCGCGGTGGATTTCGAAGGCGGCGAGCTGGCCGCGCTGATCGACAAGGGCGAGGTGGAAGCGGTGGTCCAGGCCAGCCGAGGCCGCGTGGAGATCGTGTCGGCGCGCCCGCTGCGCGAGATCAAGGGTTACCGCGCCATGTTCGACCTGGTCCCGCCGGACGATTCCACCGACCAGATCGACATCCGCCTGTACCTGCGCAGCGGCGGCAAGACCCTGACCGAAACCTGGCTGTACCAGTACAGCCCGCCGCCGAAGGGCGCGCCGGAGCGCACGCTGTACTGAGGGCAGGCGAACCGTTCCAGACGTAGCGCCGGGCTCTGCCCGGCTGCTGCTCACATCGGCAACTGCGCCTGGGCCGGTTCGATCTTGCCCTCGCCCCGCGTGATCTTCTTGAACTCGGCCCGGCTCACCGACACGTAGCGCTCGTTGCCGCCAATCTCCACCTGCGGGCCGTCCTGCACCGCATGGCCGTGCTCGTCCACCCGCACGGTCATGGTGGCCTTCTTGCCGCTGTGGCAGATCGTCTTGATCTCCTGCATCTCGTCGGCCCAGGCCAGCAGGTACTGGCTGCCTTCGAACAGCTCGCCGCGGAAATCGGTGCGCAGCCCGTAGCACAGCACCGGAATGCGCAGCTGGTCGACCACCTCGCTGAGCTGCCAGACCTGGCTGCGGCTCAGGAACTGCGCCTCGTCGACCAGCACGCAGCCGAGCTTCCCGTGGGCGTCCAGGTCCTGCGCAATCAGTCGCTGCAGGTCGGTGTCGCGGTCGAAGGCCACGCCGTCGGCCTTCAGCCCGATCCGTGAAGCCACCACGCCCCGCCCGGCGCGGTCGTCCAGGCGCGGGGTCAGGATGGCCACGCGCATGCCCCGTTCCCGGTAGTTGTGCGCCGACTGCAGCAGCGTGGTGGTCTTGCCGGCGTTCATCGCCGAATAATAGAAATAGAGCTTGGCCATCGGCCAATTCTAGACGCCTGGCCGGCTCCCGTGGCGGCCCGGCGGGGCCGGCGGACGCAATCGTCCGCCGCGGCCGGGCCCTCCGACCCGGCCGGGCGGCCCGGTACAATGCTCCTCCCCCGGAGATGGCATGCACGGTCTCAATCCCCCCCAAAGCGCTGCAGTGCTGCACTGCGAAGGTCCTCTACTGGTGCTCGCCGGCGCCGGTAGCGGCAAGACGCGCGTGATCGTGGAAAAGATCGCCCAGCTGATCGCGACCAAGCGCTACCCCGCGCGGCGCATCGCGGCGATCACCTTCACCAACAAGTCGGCCAAGGAAATGCGCGAGCGCGTGGCCAAGCGCCTGCACGGCGGGGATGCCGAGGACGTCACCATCTGCACCTTCCACGCGCTGGGGCTGAAGTTCCTGCAGATCGAGCACGCGGCGGTGGGGCTCAAGCGCGGCTTCTCGATCTTCGACGCGGACGATGCCACCTCGCAGGTCAAGGACCTGATGTACGGCGCCAAGCCCGACGACATCGAGGACGTGAAGAACCTGATCTCGCGCGCCAAGAACGCCGGTCTGTCGCCCGAGCAGGCCATGGCGGCCGCGCGCAGCACCCGCGAGAAGGAAGCGGCCAGTGTCTATGAGCGCTACCAGCTGCGCCTGACCGCGTTCAACGCGGTCGACTTCGACGACCTGATCCGGCTGCCGGTGCAGGTGCTGGAAGAGAACCCGGAGATCGCCGTGGCCTGGCGCGAGCGCATTGGCTACCTGCTGGTCGACGAATGCCAGGACACCAACGATGCGCAGTACCGGCTGCTCAAGCAGCTGGCCGGCAGCAAGGGCAACTTTACCTGCGTGGGCGACGATGACCAGTCGATCTATGCCTGGCGTGGCGCCAACCCGGAAAACCTGCAGCAGATGGCGCGCGACTACCCGGCGCTGGAAATCATCAAGCTGGAGCAGAACTACCGCTGCTCCAACCGCGTGCTGCGCGCGGCCAACGCGCTGATCGCCAACAACCCGCACGAGCATCTGAAGAAGCTGTGGAGCGACCAGGCCGACGGCGAGCGCATCCGCGTGTGGGAGTGCCGCAACAGCGAGCACGAAGCGGAGAAAGTAGCCGCCGAGATCTCCTTCCTGGCGACGTCGAAGAAGATTCCCTGGAGCGATTTCTGCATCCTGTTCCGCGGCAATTTCCAGTCGCGGCCGCTGGAAAAAGCGCTGCAGCTGGTGCGCGCGCCGTACCACATCACCGGCGGTACCGCGTTCCTGGAACGCCAGGAGGTCAAGGACACGCTGTCGTGGCTGCGCCTGCTGGTGAACCCCGACGACGATACGGCGTTCATGCGTGCGGTGCAGTCGCCCAAGCGCGAAGTGGGTGCCGGCACCCTGGCCAAGCTGGCTGAACTTGCCTCGGAGAAAGAGCTGCCGATGGCGCACGCGGCCGAAGCCATTGGCGCGTTGTCGCAGCTGCCACCGCGCGCGGCCAACGGCCTGAGCCGCTTCACCGACATCCTGCGCGACCTGCGCGCGGAGATGCCCAAGCTCAGTTCCGGCGACCTGGTGCGCAAGCTGGTGAAGGAATCCGGGCTGGTGTCCGAACTGCGCAGCGCGTGCAAGGAAGAGTCGGTCTACCAGCGCCGGCTGGGCAACCTGGAAGAGCTGGCGCAGTGGTTCGAAGGCGGCCCGCGCGGCGCCACCACCGCCGACCTGGCCGCACAGCTGGCGCTGTTGTCGCGCAACGACAAGGACGACGGCGGCAACCAGGTGCGGATGATGACCATGCACGCCTCCAAGGGCCTGGAATTCCCGTACGTGTTCATCATCGGCTGCGAGGATGGCGTGCTGCCGCACCAGGTCAGCCTGGACGAAGGCAACCTGCAGGAAGAACGGCGCCTGCTCTACGTGGGCATCACCCGCGCCAAGGTGCAGCTGTGGATGAGCTACAGCAAGCTCACCCGCAAGTTCGGCGAGCACGTGCGGCTCAAGCCGAGCCGGTTCTTCGATGAAATTCCGGCCGAGGAAATGCAGCGCGACGGCGCAGACCCCGTCGCCGACGCCGCGCGCAAGAAAGAGCGCGCCAGCGCGGGCCTGGCCGCGATCCAGGCACTATTCGACTGACCCACTGCACGGGTAGAGCCGACCGTTGGTCGGCTGCCCGAAGCGCGTCGGCTGCCATGCCCCGCCTCGAAGAGCAGCCGACCAACGGTCGGCTCTACCGTGTTCGGGGCGCGCATTGCACAATCGGCGTATCGCCTTCCACCGGTACCCGCATGTCCGCCGTGATCCAGACCGAACGCCTGCACCTGCGCCTGATCGATCCCGATCACGATGCGGCCGACATGCTGGCCCTGCTGAACGAGCCGGGCTTCATCCGCAACATCGCCGACCGTGGCGTGCGCACCCTGGCGCAGGCGCGCGACTACACCGCCGAGCGCGTGCTGGGCAGTTACACCCTCAATGGTTTCGGCATGTACGCGATCATCCGGCGCAGCGACGGTGCGTGGCTGGGCAATGCCGGACTGGTGCGCCGCGACGGCTTGCCCGCCCCGGACATCGGCTACGCGCTGCTGGCCCAGTACGAGGGCAACGGATACGCGTTCGAAGCCGCGCGCGGGGTGATGCACTACGCCCGCGACGTGCTGGGCCATACCGATCTGTACGGCATCGTGTCGCCGGACAACCTGCGTTCGGCTGCGCTGCTGCGCAAGCTGGGCATGGAAGACCGCGGCGACCTGCTGCTGCCGCCACCGCATGGCGGGGATGTCGTGCTGCTGTTCGCCACCCCGGGCGCCCCGGCCCCCTGACGCCGACAACCGGCCACGCAACACAGGGTAGAGCCGACCGTTGGTCGGCTGCCCCTCACCCCCCCAACTGCGCGCGCAACTCCGCCAACTGCGCCTGCAACTCCGCCACCGTGGCCTCCAACTGCTGCACGCGCGCTTCCAGCGCCGGGCTGCCACCGCCACCGCTCGACGACGACCCCTTGTAGCTCTCCGCCAACGCCTGCACGTCCACCGGGCCACCCAGCAGGTGCATGTACCGGTCCTCGCGCTGGCCGCTGGCGCGCGGCAGCTGCACCGCCATACCGCGCTGGATCATGCGTTCGATGTGGTGGCGCACTTCCTCGGCGTCCTGGAACTGGAACAGGCGCTCGCTGCGGGTCAGCAGCTCGTTCACCGTCTGCGGGCCGCGCAGCAGCAACAGGCCCACGATGGCCAGCTGTTGCCGGGTCAGATCCAACGCACTGCCGGCGCGGTGCTCGTAGCGCTCGGCCCGCGAGGAGAACTGCTGGCGCGCCAGGCCCAGGCTTTCCAGCTGGCGCAGCGCGTGGTGCACATCGCCGGCCGACAGCGCCATCACCGGCTCGCGCGCGGTCTTCTGGTTGGCGGCCACCTGGGCGGCATTGACCGTCAGCGGGTAGGCGTCCGGGGTGGTCGCCTCCTTCTCGATCAGGCAGCCCAGGGCGCGGGCCTGGGCCGCGCTCAGCACGGGCAGGGCGGGGGTCTGGGTGTCGTCGGTCATGGCGCGCTCCGGGGTGTTTCAGGGGCGTGCAGCATAGCCGAGCCCCGCCGATGGCATGAACCGGGCCGGACAAGCCGGTAAACTGGCGCGACTTTGTTGCTGGTGACCCCGATGCGTCGTACTGCTGCTGTTTCCCTGTCCGTGCTTGCCTGCGCCGTGATGGCGTTGAGTGCCTGCAAGCGCACCGAAGCCCCGGCCGATGCCGCCCCGCCGGCCGCCGCTGCGGCCCCCGCCGGCGCGCCCGCTGCCAGCGCCGATGCCGCCGTGTCGGCCAACGACAACCTCAACGCGGTGCTGTGGATGCAGCGCGCGCAGGAATACCGGGCCATCACCGAGCAGACCTACCGCGCCGCCGCCGACCACCTGGACAAGGCGCTGAAGGAACCCAACTGGGACGCGCTGGTGTCCGAAGAGCGCGGCAACGCCGCCAAGGGCCTGAAGCCGGCCGTGGTGCTGGACGTGGATGAAACCGTGCTGGACAACTCGCCCTACCAGGCGCGCCTGGTGCGCGACGGCAAGGAATACGACGAGATGACCTGGGACCAGTGGGTGGCCGAAAAGAAGGCCAAGGCGATCCCCGGCGTGGTCGATTTCGCCAAGGCCGCCAATGCCAAGGGCGTGACCCTGCTGTACATCTCCAACCGCGCCGTGCACCTCAAGGAGGCCACCCTGGCCAACCTGCGCGCCGAAGGCCTGCCGGTGGCCGACGACAGCGTGTTCCTGGGCCTGGGCACCGTGGTGGAAGGCTGCGAGCAGGCCGGCAGCGAGAAGAACTGCCGCCGCCGCCTGGCCGGCCAGAAGTACCGCGTGCTGATGCAGTTCGGCGACCAGCTGGGCGACTTCGTGGAAGTCACCGCCAACACCAACGACGGTCGCGACGCACTGCTGCAGCAGTACCACGACTGGTTCGGCGAGCGCTGGTGGATGCTGCCCAACCCGACCTACGGCGGCTTCGAGCCGGCGCAGTTCAACAACGACTACAGCCAGTCGCGCCAGGCCCGCCACGACGCCAAGCGCGCCGCGCTGGACTACGCGCCGTGAGCCGCGCCCCGCTGCCGCTGCGCGATGACGAGCGCCTGATCTTCGCGCTCGATGTGCCGGGCCGCGACGAAGCGCTGGCGTGGGTGGACCGGCTGGGCGACAGCGTGTCGTTCTACAAGATCGGCATGGAACTGCTGGCCTCCGGCGAGTACTTCCAGGTGCTCGAGACGCTGGCCGCGCGCAACAAGCGCGTGTTCGTCGACCTGAAGTTCTTCGACATCCCGGCCACCGCCGCGGCGGTGATCAAACGCCTGTCGCAGTGGCCGGTGAGCTACGCCACCATTCATGGCTGGCACCCGGCCATGATGGCGGCCTGTGCGGCCGCCAACGGCAGCGACATGCGCCTGCTGGCGGTCACCGTGCTGACCTCGATGGGCCATGAGGACCTGCGCGGCATGGGCATCGACCGCGAACCGGTGGACGTGGTGGTCGAGCGTGCACTGGCCGCCCAGGCCGCCGGTATCGACGGCGTCATCGCCTCCGGGCAGGAAGCCGGGCCGATCCGCGCCGCCACCGGTGCCGGTTTCTCCATCGTGTGCCCGGGCATCCGCCCCGGCGGCCCGGTGGGCGACGACCAGAAGCGCACCGTGGGCGTGGCCCAGGCGTTCGCCGACGGCGCCGATGCCATCGTGGTGGGTCGCCCGATCCGCCTGGCCAGCGACCCGCGTGCCGCCGCCGACGCCATCCAGCTGGAAATCGCCACCGCCTGGCGCGCCCGCCAGGCCTGAGCCCGCGTGCCCGCCCGACCCGCCGCCGCGACGTTGTGCGGCGGGTGGGCGACTACCCGCCGGGCACGCCGCACGTGCGATGGCGGCATGACCCCCGAACAACGCCGACGGCCTTCCCGGACGCCGCGCCCACGCATCAGGAAACGCCGCACTCCCGGTGAACTGGGATTACGCACCCGTTCCGCTGCCCCTCCCTGCGATGGAATCGATCCTGCCGGTGCATTCCTGCCCGGCCTGTTTCCATCAACGCAATGGAGGTGCCGCATGCATGTCTTCCCCCGACTGGCCCTGGCCGCCGGTTTCCTTGCCCTGTCCCTTGCCGCACACGCAGCACCCGCGCTGCCCGGTGGCGAGCCCGTGCGCCCGCTGATCATCGGCGGCGAAGACGCACTGCCTGGGCAATATCCGTTCATGGTCAGCCTGCAGCGGCTGGATTTCGGCGACTCCGACCACACCCGGCACTGGTGCGGCGGCACGCTGATTTCCCCGTCCTGGGTCCTCACCGCCGCCCACTGCGTCGAGGGTGCCCAGCCCGCCGGGTATGCGGTGCTCGGCGGCGCCACGACGCTGGACGCCACGGCCCGCGAACGGCCGTCCAACATCCGCGCCATCCACGTGCATCCCGCGTTCGACAGCAACACCCTGGTCAACGACGTGGCCCTGATCCAGTTGCGCGAACCCCTGGCCGGCGTCACCCCGGCGCAGATGCTGGATGGCAGTGATGCCGGTTACCTGCGGGCCGGGCGCCGGTTCGATGTGATCGGCTGGGGCGACACCGGGCTGGAGGGCGACGCTGCCTCGCCCACCGTGCTGCAGACCGTCAAAACGCCGTTCGTGTCGTTCCGCACCTGTCGGCAGGCCTATCCCGGGCTGCAGGCGGGTGCGGTCATCTGCGCCGGGGAAGAAGGCATCGACAGCTGCCAGGGCGACTCGGGCGGGCCGTTGCTGGTGCAGCGGCGCGGCGCCTGGACGGTGCTGGGCGTGGTCAGCTGGGGGCAGGGCTGCGCCCAGGCCGGCTACCCGGGCGTGTACGCGCGGCTGGGCGATGGCTACATCAAGGACTTCATCGCCGCGACCTGGCTGGGGGACTGACACCGGCGGGAAACACGCGGCGCGGTACTGTGGACCGATGTACCGTGGCAGTGGGAGGGCGACGCAGCGGCGTCGCCCTCCCGCGTGTTCCGGCACGAAGAGCGCCTGATTGCCACGGATCGCCACTGATCGAACCCCGTTCGGTTCCATTCCAGGGGGCTGGGCCGGGTTGGCCGGTGGGTGGCTTGCCGCGTCAGGGGCGCAGGCCGCAAGATGCGATCCGGTCCGGGGAGTCCGAATTCATGTCCATGTCGTCCAAGTCGTGGCAGTACCGGGGGCAGGCAATGGCCCTGGTCCTGTGTGGGGCGCTGTTGGTGGGGGCCTGCAAGCGGGACCGGATCGATCCGGATGCGCCGGCCGCCGAACCGGTGGCCGCACTGCAACAGCTGGCCCGGCACGTGGCCGACAACGACCTGCTCGGCTACGCCCGCGCGTCGGTACCGCCGGCCCACTACACGCGCCTGCAGGCCGCCTGGGCGCAGGGGCACAGCCGTTGGCCGCTCACCGAGCTGCCGCTGGATGGCCAGCTGTTGCCGATGCTGGCCTCGCTGTCGCGACCGGACGCACCGCAGCGCCTGCAGCGCTCGTTCGATACCCAGATTGCCGGCCAGGCCACCGGCGTGCGCCAGGCGGCGCACTCGATGGGCCTGTTCGGCGTGCAGTACCTGCGCAACCAGAGCGACTACACCGACGCCCAACGCGCCCATTACAGCCAGGTGGTGGACGCCCTGAGCAAATGGGCGGCGGCCGCGCCATTGACCGACAAGCAGCGCGCCCGCACCACCATCACCCTGCTCACCGCCACCGCGCGCACCGCCGGGTTGTCCACCGATGCGCAGCTGCAGGCGGCTGGCATGGAGGAGTCGCTGCGCCGCCTGGCGCCGTTCTTCAAGGCGTTCAAGACCGCGCTGGCCAGCTACGGCCTGGCGCTGGATGAGGCCTTGATCGGCCTGCGCGGCGAGCTGGTGTCCGAACTGGGCAACGACGCGGTGGTGCGGGTGCAGTACCCGCTGGCAGGCGAGCAGATCGAGGCGCAGGTGCGCATGACCCGCCGTGATGGCCACTGGTACGTGGCCCGCACGCTGGAACAGGCCGACGCGCTGCTGCAGGCCGCCGACGCCGCGCAGGCCGCGCAAGCTGAACATGACGCCGCCGAGGCGGCCAAAGCAGAGGCCGCCGCGCAGGTCAAGGACGGTGCTTCTGCACCGGCTAAGCCATAATGAAGCCGATGCCGAACCAGAATCCCCTGCCTTTCCCCGGCGAAGAGCCGCCCAAGACCCCGGACGCTTCGTCCGCGTCGCCCGACAGCGTGGCCGCCACCGGCGCCCCGGCCGATCCCGGCCAGGCGACGGCTGCCCCCTCTGCCGAGGTCGACCCGGACAGCGTCGCGCCCGCCGCGATCGTGCCCGGCACCCGCGCCCCGGTTGGCCGCCGCCCGTGGTGGGCGCGCCTGCTTGGCCGCCTGGTCGAGCCGTGGCTGTCGCTGAAGATCGAACCCGAACACCCCGGCCAGTACAACGACGGCCGCCCGGTGGTCTACGTGCTGGAAGACTACGGGTTGTCCAACGCGCTGATCCTGGACAAGGCCTGCCGCGAGGCCGGCCTGCCGTCGCCGCTGGTGCCCATCGCCGGCGACCCCACCGGGCGCAAGCGCGCCTACGTGGCGCTGTCGCGGCGGAGCAGCAGCAACTCGCTGATTCCCGAGCAGCGTGGCGCCAAGACCCATTCCGATTCGCTGGCCAAGGTGCTGCAGGCCCATCGCGCGCGCGATGAGCTGGACGTGCACCTGGTGCCGGTGTCGATCTTCGTCGGCCGCGCCCCGGACAAGCAGAGCGGCTGGTTCGCGGTGCTGTTCTCGGAAAACTGGGCGCTGGTGGGCCGCTTCCGCCGCCTGCTGGCCGTGCTGCTCAACGGCCGCAGCACCATCGTGCGGTTCGCCCCGCCGATCTCGCTGCGCAGCACGATCGACGAGGGGCTGGACCCCGAGCGCACCGTGCGCAAGCTGCAGCGTGTGCTGCGTACCCATTTCCGCCGCATCCGCGAGTCGGTGATCGGGCCGGACCTGTCCACCCGCCGCCTGCTGGTGGACAAGGTGCTGGACGCCGATACCGTGCGCGAGGCAATCGCCTCGCAGGCCAAGCGCGACAACTCCAAGCCGGCCGATGCCTGGAAGAAGGCGCATGCCTACGCTTGGGAAATCGCCGCGGACTATTCCAGCCCGGTGGTGCGTTCGGCCAGCTTCATGCTCAGCCATGTCTGGAACCGTATCTACGCCGGCGTGCTGGTCCATCACCTGGACAAGTTCAAGGCGGCGGCGCCCGGGCACGAAGTGGTCTACGTGCCCAGCCACCGCAGCCACATGGACTACCTGCTGCTGTCCTACCTGCTGTACGACCGGGGTATCGTGCCGCCGCACATCGTGGCCGGCATCAACCTGAATCTGCCGGTGGTCGGCACGCTGCTGCGCAAGGGCGGTGCGTTCTTCATCCGCCGCTCGATCCGCGGCAATGCGCTGTACTCGGCGGTGCTCAGCGAGTACGTGGCCCAGCTGGTGGCCGGTGGCTATTCAATCGAGTACTTCGTCGAAGGCGGTCGCTCGCGTACCGGGCGCCTGCTGCAGCCCAAGGGCGGCATGATCTCGATGACGCTGCGCGCGTTCCTGCGCCAGCCGCGCAAGCCGGTGCTGTTCCAGCCGGTCTACATCGGCTATGAAAAGCTGATGGAAGGCGGCAGCTACCTGGACGAACTGTCCGGCCGGCCGAAGGAAAAGGAATCGATCTGGTCGTTGCTGTGGTCCATTCCCAAGGTGCTCAAGCAGAATTACGGGCAGGTGGTGGTCAACTTCGGCGAGCCGATCGCGCTCAACGACGTGCTCGCCCAGCAGGCGCCGGACTGGAACGGCCAGCCGGTCAGCGAAGACGAGAAACCGTCGTGGCTGTCGGGCACCGTCGACCACCTGGCCGAACGCATCCAGGTGCACATCAACGGCGCCGCCGACGTCAATCCGATCAACCTGCTGGCGCTGGCGCTGCTGTCCACGCCCAAGCACGCGATGGGCGAAGCCGACCTGATCGCGCAGATCGAGCTGTGCAAGACCCTGCTGGTTGAAATGCCGTACTCGGACCGGGTCACGGTGACCCCGCATTCGCCGGACCGCATCATCGCCCACGCCGAGGAAATCAACGTCCTCACCCGCATCAAGCACCCGCTGGGCGACGTGCTCAGCGTCAGCGGCGACACCGCGGTGCTGCTCAGCTACTTCCGCAACAACGTCATCCACCTGTTCACCGCGTCGTCGTGGGTGGCGTGCTGCTTCCAGAACAACCGCCGCATGAGCCGCACCGGCCTGGTCCAGCTGGGCCGCACGGTGTACCCGTTCCTGCAGGCCGAGCTGTTCCTGCCGTGGACCGAGGAAGAGTTTGCCCAGCGCATCGAGCAGACCATCAACGTGTTCGTGCGCGAAGGGCTGCTGCAGAACGTCAACGACGACGACGGTGGCATCCTGGCGCGCAATACCGGGCAGACCGATGAAGTGTTCCGCCTGCGTGCCATCGGCCATTCGCTGCAGCAGGCATTCGAGCGCTATTACATCGCCATCTCGGTGCTGGTGAAGAACGGCCCCGGCACGCTGGGTGCGGCCGAGCTGGAAAGCCTGTGCCAGCAGGCCGCCCAGCGCCTGAGCCTGCTCTATGCCCCGGCCGCGCCGGAGTTCTTCGATCGCACGCTGTTCCGCGGCTTCATCCAGAAGCTGCGCGAACTGCGCCTGGTGTGGCCGGACGAGAACAGCAAGCTATTGTTCGACGACCGCCTGGACGCGTGGGCCAAGGACGCCAAGTTCATCCTCGGCCGCGAGCTGCGCCACACCATCGAACGGGTGAGCCCGGAAGCGGCCAAGCCGGAAGAACCGGTCAGCACGGATTGACGGAAGCGGATGCGCGGAGGCGCATCCGTCCGACCGCACCATCGGCGGGCATCGCGACGGACCGCAGCCGACCAACGGTCGGCTCTACCCCCGGAACATCGGCGGGGATCGGGACCAACCGCAGCCGACCAACGGTCGGCTCTACGCGGGTTCGTCTGGAATCAGCATGTCCGCCAGCTTGGCGATGCAGTCCTTCAACTGCAGCTTGCGCCGCTTCAGGCGCTTGGCTTCCAGTTCGTCTTCGCCGTTGGCGGCCATGCGCTGGATCTGCTCGTCCAGCACGCGGTGTTCCTGCCGGAGTTCGGCAAGACGGACACTGATCTGCTCGGGTGTGAGGGTATCCACAGCTGTCGAGCATACACATCTGCGATGACGCCCGGGAGTGAACGCAGTCACGACGGGGTCCCTGTGAGGGTGCCCCCCAGCCGGTAGAATGACACCATGCATTCCGCCGTCATCCGCCTGCCCGATCCCGTCCCGCGCGCCCGCGATCCGCGCGCGGCCGACGCCGTGCAGGACAAGCTGGCGCGGCGCCTGCGCCGCCAGGTGGGCCAGGCCATTGCCGACTTCGGCATGATCGCCGACGGCGACAAGGTGATGGTGTGCCTGTCCGGCGGCAAGGACAGTTACACCCTGCTGGACGTGCTGCTGCAGCTGCAGAAGAAGGCGCCGGTGCGCTTCGAGCTGGTGGCGGTCAACCTGGACCAGAAGCAGCCGGACTTTCCCGCGCACGTGCTGCCGCAGTACCTGGAATCGATCGGCGTGGCCTACCAGATCATCGAGCAGGACACCTATTCGGTGGTCAGCCGGGTCATTCCGGAAGGGCGCACGATGTGTTCGCTGTGCTCGCGGCTGCGGCGCGGCGCGCTGTACCGCCACGCGGCGGAAAACGGCTTCAGCAAGATCGCCCTGGGCCACCACCGCGATGACAGCGTGGCCACCTTTTTCCTCAACCTGTTCCACCACGCCAAGCTGTCGGCCATGCCGCCCAAGCTGCGCAGCGACGACGGCCAGCACGTGGTGATCCGCCCGCTGGCCTACGTGGCCGAGGACGACATCCGCGCGTATGCGCAGGCCCGCGCATTCCCGATCATTCCGTGCAACCTGTGTGGCAGCCAGGACAACCTGCAACGCCGCCAGGTGGGCCAGATGCTGCAGCAGTGGGAGCAGCAGCACCCCGGCCGCATCGACCAGATCGCCCGCGCGCTGGGCACCGTCGAGCCGTCGCAGCTGGCCGACCCGGCCCTGTTCGATTTCATGGCGCTGGCCCGAAGCCCGGCCACCGCCGTGCCGTCCCCGCCGTCGGCCTGGGCCGACGACACCCCCGACATCGGCGGCGCGCCCGGGCCGGCCTGAGCCGCCCACCGCCCCGCCTTCCCTTCACGACCTACTTCGGACTTCCATGTTCTTTCGCAACCTGACGCTGTTCCGCTTCCCGACCGCCACCGACTTTTCCGAAGTAGACACCCTGCTGCCGCAGGTGCTGCTCAAGCCGGTGGGTCCGCTTGAAATGAATTCGCGTGGCTTCATCTCGCCGTTCGGCCGCGAGGAAAAGACCGTGTTCTCGCACCGCATCGGCGATGCGCTGTGGCTCACCGTGGGCGGCGAGGACAAGATCCTGCCGGGCGCGGTGGTCAACGACCTGCTGGCGCGCAAGCTCGAGGAGATCGAAGAGAAGGAAGGGCGCAAGCCCGGCGGCCGCGAGCGCAAGCGCCTCAAGGACGACCTGCTGCACGAACTGATGCCGCGCGCCTTCGTGAAGAGCTCGCGCACCGACGCCCTGATCGACCTGACCCACGGCTACGTGGCGGTGGACAGTTCCAGCCGCAAGACCGGCGAGAACGTGATGTCCGACATCCGTGGCCTGCTCGGCAGCTTCCCGGCGATGCCGCTCAACGCCGAAGTGGCCCCGCGCTCGATCCTGACCGGCTGGATTGCCGGTGAGGAACTGCCCACCGGGCTGAGCCTGGGCGAAGAGTGCGAGATGAAGGACCCGGCCGAGGGCGGTGCGGTGGTCAAGTGCCAGCACCAGGAACTGCGCTGCGACGAGATCGACAAGCACCTGGATGCCGGCAAGCAGGTGACCAAGCTGGCGCTGGTGTTCGAGGACAACCTGTCCTTCGTGCTGGGCGACGACCTGATCGTGCGCAAGCTGAAGTTCCTGGACGGCGCGCTGGACCAGCTCGAACACGCCGACGACGACGGCCGCCGCGCCGAACTGGACGCCCGTTTCGCCCTGCAGAGCGGCGAAGTACGGCGCCTGTTCCTGCTGCTGGAAGAGGCCTTCAAGCTCAGCAAGGCCGACTGAGCCACCGGCGCCACCGCGTAGAGCGGGGCTCTGCCCCGCTGCTTCACGCACCCGGTAGAACGGGGCTCTGCCCCGCTGATTCCGCCCGGTACCAGAGCAGGTAGAGCGGGGCTCTGCCCCGCTGCTTCACGCACGTGGCACCCGCCCGGAAAGGCAGCGGGGCAGAGCCCCGCTCTACGTTCTGGGTACCTGGCAGCGCCCTGAACAGCGCGCAGTCATGCGCCGGTCACTGCCGGCGCTATGCTGTACCCATGTCCGGATTCCTCCGCCGCCTCATTTCGCCGGCTGCCCCCACCCTGCAGCGCGACACGGTTCGACTGCGGCTGGAAGATGCCGAGATCGACGTGCTGCGCGTGCGCGATCCGCGTGCGCGGCGGATCAAGCTCAGCGTCGACGAGCGGGGCGTGCGCCTGACGCTGCCGCCGCGGGCCAGCCTGGTGATGGGCGAGCGTTTTCTCGAACAACACCGCGACTGGTTGTCCACGCAGCTGCGCAGCTACCAGGCGCAGAACCTGCCGCCCCCGCTCGTGATCGGCGAGCCCGGCGTGTTGCCGTTGCGCGGTGCGCTGCTGCCGTTGCGGTGGGAAAGCGGTCGCTTCGCGCACATGCACGTGGACGGCGAGGGGGCCTGCCTGCACTGGCCGGCGCGCGGTACCGACGCCACGCTGCGCCGCACCCTGCGCGAATTCTACGAAGCACAGACCCGCGCCGATGTGGGCCAGTGGTTGCCGCGCTACCTGCCCGCGCTGCCGCGCGCACCGGCACGGCTGCGCCTGAAGGTGATGTCCTCGCAATGGGGCTCGTTGGCGCCCGACGGCAGTATGGCCCTGGACCTGGCGCTGGTACTGGGCCGGTCATCGGCCTTCGAGTACGTGCTGGTGCACGAACTCTGCCACCTGATCCAGGCCAACCACTCGCCGGCCTTCTGGGCCGAGGTGGAGCAGCGTTTTCCGGCGTGGCGGCAGGAGCGCGATTATTTCCAGGCCGAAGGACGGCGGTTGAAGGCCACGTTGCGGCAACTGCTGACCCCCACCCCGTAGAGCCGACCGTTGGTCGGCTGCGCAGCCCGGTGGTAGAGCCGACCGTTGGTCGGCTGCGCAGCCCGGAGGGTAGAGCCGACCGTTGGTCGGCTGCGTAGCCCGGTGGTAGAGCCGACCGTTGGTCGGCTGCCTAGCCCGGTGGGTAGAGCCGACCGTTGGTCGGCTGCCCATGACATCCAGGCCCCCGAGGTTGCCGGCCAGCGGCCGGCACTACCGGTATCTTCCGTACCGACCAACGGTCGGTACCTACCGGGTGGCGCGGGCGGTGGCGGCCTGCGCCCAGCGGGCGGCCACGCGGGGGGCGGTGATGCACACGGCCTGGTCGGTGACGGTGGTGACGGCGCGTTCCAGTAGTTGGATGTCGGCCTCGTGCTGGCGGGCCACGTGCGGGTCTTCGAAGAAGATCGCGCGCTGGCAGTGGCCTTCCAGTACGCGGTCGGCGATCTGCGCGTCGCCGCCCATCGGGCCGCTCTGGTAGCGCTGCACCCAGGCCTGGTCCTGCGGCCAGCCGCGGCTCCAGGCCAGCTCGTTGAGGCGCTGGCCGGTGGTGCCGGTGCCCACGCGGTGGGCGAAGCGTGAGAGCAGGTCGAAGTGCTCGTCGGCAAAGGCCAGGATGGCCGGCTTCATGGCGTCGTGCGCAATCAGGGCCAGGGTCTGCCGTTCGAACGCATGCAGGTCGTCGGCACCCGGATCGGCGGCCAGCCCCGCGTGCACGCGCTCCACTTCCACCCAGTCGCGCGCGGTGGCCACGGTGGAAATGAACGGTTTGCCGTGGATCACGCACTGGCGCTTGAGCGCGGTGGCCTCGGGGAAGATCGACGACGGGTCCACCGGGTCCATCAGGTAGATCGCCCCGTCCAGGGTGCGCTCGGGCGAGCCCATCCCGACCACTTCGGCCACCAGCTTCATCAGGCCGCCCTCGCGCCCGTTGGGATAGCGCTTGAGCGGGGCGAAATCGGGCAGGAAGCCCAGCCGCTGGATCGCATCGAAGGTGCGCCCGACCGCATGCAGCTCCACGCCCAGCTCGCGCAGGCCACTGTCGCAGGCGCGCAGCCAGCGGAACAGGGCGGCGTGCTTGTCGTGGTGGTGCAGGCGGTTGGCGGCCAGGCCGATGCGCATGGGGATGATCCGGTAGGGAGGGGCAATCGGCATTCTATGTCGCTTCCCGTGCTGCGGAACTGCGAACCCGGGCACGCGTCTTCACGCATTTTCGTATTAGTTGCATAGCCCGGCAGCGGGCCATAACCGACAGTGGAGGTCGTCAGTCAATCAGGAAAACCCGCCATGGCTCTCTCCCAGGTTCCCAAGGACATGTCGGTCCAGTCCCTTGCTGCGGATCGCAGTGCCCGCATCCGCGCGCTGGGTAGGCTGCTGCGGCATGCCGCCAGCGGCGATGCCGACGTGCTGCTGGTTGGGCTGGCACGCATGCTCGACGCGCACATCGACAACGATCATGCCGATGACGCCAGCAATGGACGTATCCGCGACCAGCTGGACGAGATTGAACTGCTGCTGGCGCTGGAAATCGAGCGGGCCGGGGTGCGTGCGGCCCCGCCGTTGTCGAACGCGGCGTAAGGGCAGCCGGGCAGAGCCCGGCTCTACGGCGCCGCGCATAACGCGGCCGCTGCATCGGTCCTGCGTTACACCGCCAGCAGCTGCGCGATGCTGGCCGCCGCATCGCGGCCCTCGGCCACGGCGGTGACCACCAGGTCGGCACCGCGCACGGCGTCGCCGCCGGCGAACAGGCGCGGGTGCGCGGTCTGGAACGGCAGGCGGTCCTTGCCACCGGCGATGATGCGGCCGTTGTGGCCGGCTTCCACGCCGCGCTCGGTCAGCCACGCCGGGGTGCTGGGCGAGAAGCCGAAGGCGATGATCACCACGTCCGCTTCCAGCAGCGATTCGCTGCCTTCGATCGGCACCGCGTTGCGGCGGCCCTGCGCGTCGGGTTCGTCCAGGCGGGTTTCCACCACCATCACCCCGATCACCTCATCGTCCGCGCCGGCTTCAATGGACAGCGGCTGGCGGTTGAACAGGAAGCGCACGCCTTCCTCGCGCGCGTTGGCCACTTCGCGCGCCGAGCCGGGCATGTTGGCTTCGTCGCGGCGGTAGGCGCAGGTCACCTTGGCCGCGCCCAGGCGCACCGCGCTGCGTACACAGTCCATGCCGGTGTCGCCACCGCCCAGCACCACCACGCGCTTGCCCTCCAGGTCGGGCAGGGCGATCTGGTCTTCCCAGCCGGCAATGGGCCGGCCGTGCGCGTCGCTGCCGCCGACGATGCGGCTGTTCTGCACCAGGAACGGCAGCGCCGGCAGCACGCCCTTCAGGTCCTGGCCAAGCAGGCCGCCGTCGGTATAGCGGTAGGCGCCGGTACCGACGAACACCGCGTCGTACTCGGCCAGCAGCTGGTCCACGCTGATGTCGCGGCCGATCTCCACGCCCAGCCGGAACTGCACGCCCATGCCTTCGAGCACGTTGCGGCGGCGGCTGATCACGGCCTTGTCGAGCTTGAAGCTGGGGATGCCGAACTGCAGCAGCCCACCGATCTGTTCGTAGCGGTCATACACCACCGCCTGGATGCCGGCATGCGCCAGCTTGTCGGCACAGGCCAGCCCGGCCGGGCCGGCGCCGATCACTGCCACGCGCTTGCCGGTGGGCTCCACGGCAGTCATGTCCGGGCGCCAGCCGGTGGCCAACGCGGTGTCCACGATGTACTTCTCGACCGCGCCGATGGTGACCGCGCCGAACTCTTCCAGCGTGCAGCTGCCTTCGCACAGGCGGTCCTGCGGACACACCCGGCCGCACACTTCCGGCAGCGGGTTGGTGGAGTGGCAGAGCGTGGCCGCTTCGTGGATGCGGTTTTCCTGCACCAGCTGCAGCCACTGCGGGATGGCGTTGTGCACCGGGCACTTCCAGCTGCAGTACGGGTTGCCGCAGTCCAGGCAGCGGCCGGCCTGGAACTGGGCGTCTTCCTTGCCGAACTTGCCGTACAGCTCGCCCCAGTCGCCGGACGTGCGCAGTTCGACGGGAATGCGCTGCGGCATGGTCCGGGGCAGGTCGAGGAACTGGAAGGCTTGCTTGCGGCTCATGGGTGGGCCCTGCGTTGTTCGGTCGCCGGGCAGAGCCCGGCGCTACGGAATGTTCGGGTTGCCGGGCAGAGCCCGGCACTACGATTTTTGGGTTGCCGGCCAGCGGCCGGCACTACGATTTTTTGGGTTGCTGGCCAGCGGCCGGCACTACGTGGACGGTCAGGCGGCGCGGCGCAGCGAGTCGGTGAGGGATTCGATGCTGGCGGCCTTGGGTTTGACCAGCCAGAACTTGCCTACGTAATCGCGGAACTCGTCGAGGATCTGCTGCGCCCAGATGCTGCCGGTCAGTTCGCGGTGGCGGCTGATCAGCGTATGCAGGTGCTGGCGATGGTTCTCGAAGCCCTCGGCGGAAATGCGGTGGATGTCGATGAGTTCGTGGTTGTAGCGGTCCACGAAGTCACGGTCGATATCCAGCACGTAGGCCAGGCCGCCGGTGAAGCCGGCGCCGAAGTTCAGGCCCACCTTGCCCAGCACCAGCACGATGCCGTCGGTCATGTATTCGCAGCAGTGGTCGCCGGCGCCTTCGATTACCGCCAGCGCGCCGGAGTTGCGCACGCCGAAGCGCTCGCCGGCACGCCCGGCCGCGAACAGCTCGCCGCCGGTGGCGCCGTACAGGCAGGTGTTGCCGATGATCGCGGTGTTGCGTGCTTCGAAGCGCGCGCCACGCGGCGGACGTACCACCAGCCGGCCGCCGGCCATGCCCTTGCCGACGTAATCGTTGGCTTCGCCTTCGACCTCCAGCTGCAGGCCACCCACGTTGAACGCACCGAAACTCTGCCCGGCGGTGCCGCGGAACCGCAGGGTCAGCGGCGCATCGCTCATGCCCTGGTTGCCGTGCACGCGGGCGATCGCACCGGACAGGCGGGTGCCGATCGAGCGGTCGGTGTTGTGGATCAGGAAGCGGTGTTCGCCGCCGAGCTTGTCGGCAATGGCCGGGGCCAGCAGACCGTCCATCTGCGTGGCCAGGCTGTCCGGCGATTCGTAGAGGCGCTGCGCGGCGCAGTGGCTGCCTTCGTACCGGGCCGGGTTGAGCAGGCGCGACAGGTCGACCTTGACCCCGGGGCGCGGCGCTACCTCGAGCTGTTGCAGCAGGTCGGTGCGGCCGACGATCTCGTCCAGCGACCGCACGCCCAGGTAGGACAGCCAGCCCCGCACTTCCTCGGCCAGCAGGCGGAAGAAGTTCTCCACGCGCTCGGGCAGGCCGGTGAAATACTGCGCGCGCAGGCGCTCGTCCTGGGTGGCCACGCCGGTGGCGCAGTTGTTGAGGTGGCAGATGCGCAGGTACTTGCAGCCCAGCACGATCATCGGCGCGGTGCCGAAGCCGAAGCTGTCCGCACCCAGCAGCGCGGCCTTGATCACGTCCAGGCCGGTCTTCAGGCCACCGTCGGTCTGCAGCAGGGTGCGCCCGCGCAGGTCGTTGGCCACCAGTGCCTGGTGCGATTCGGCCACGCCCAGTTCCCACGGCACGCCGGCATAACGGATCGAGCTGACCGGGCTGGCACCGGTGCCGCCGTCATGGCCGGACACGGTGATCAGGTCGGCCCCGGCCTTCACCACGCCCGCGGCGATGGTGCCCACGCCGGTATGGCTGACCAGCTTCACCGACACCAGCGCGTCGGGGTTGACCTGCTTGAGGTCGTAGATCAGCTGGGCCAGGTCTTCGATGGAGTAGATGTCGTGGTGCGGCGGCGGCGAGATCAGGCCGATGCCCGGCTTGGCATAGCGCAGCCGTGCGATCAGTTCGTTGACCTTGTGGCCGGGCAGCTGGCCGCCTTCGCCGGGCTTGGCGCCCTGGGCGACCTTGATCTGCAGCACTTCGGCGTTGACCAGGTATTCGGCGGTGACGCCGAAGCGGCCCGAGGCCACCTGCTTGATCTTGCTGCGCTTCTCGGTGCCGTAACGCACCGGGTCTTCGCCGCCTTCGCCGGAGTTGCTGCGCCCACCGAGCCGGTTCATGGCAATGGCCAGCGCTTCATGCGCTTCGGGCGACAACGCACCCAGGCTGATGGCGGCGGTGTCGAAGCGGCGGAACAGGTCTTCGGCCGGGGCCACCTCGTCCAGCGGCGTGGGCGTGGGCGCGGCCTTGAGCTGCAGCAGGTCGCGCAGCGCCGACACCGGGCGGCCGTGCACGGCCTCGCAGTAGCGCTGCCAGTCCGCGGCATCACCACTGCGCGCGGCGCGCTGCAGGGTCATGACCACGTCCGGGTTGTACATGTGGTATTCGCCGCCGTGCACGTACTTCAGCACGCCGCCCACGTCCGGGCGCAGCAGGTCGTTCCAGGCACGCACGGTGAGTTCGCGGGCTTCGTCGTCCAGGCGCGCAAAGCCCACGCCGGCCACGCGCGAGGCGGTGTCCGGGAAGCACAGGTCGACCACCTCGTCATCGAGGCCGACGATCTCGAACAGCTGCGCGCCGCGATAACTGGCCACGGTGCAGATGCCCATCTTGGAGATGATCTTGGACAGGCCCTTGTAGATGCCCTTGCGGTAGCGGCGGCCGATCTGCGACTGCTCGCCGCCCTTGCTCAGCTGCAGGATGCCGCGCCGGCCGAGGTCGAACAGGGTCTGGTAGGCCAGGTACGGGTACACCGCGGTGGCACCGAAGCCGAGCAGGCAGGCCATGTGGTGCGCGTCGCGCGCGGTGCCGGTTTCAAGAATCAGGTTGACGTCGCAGCGCAGCCCGGCGTTGGACAGGTGGTGGTGGACCGCACTGGTGGCCAGCAACGCATGCACCATCGGCCGGTCGGCGACCGGGTAGCGGTCGCTGAGCAGCAGCATCACGATGCCCTCGCGGGCAGCCGCCTCGGCCTCGGCGCAGATGCGCTCGATACCGGCCTTCAGGCCTTCGTCCAGGCTGTAGGACAGGTCGATCAGGCGGTTCTTCTCGACGTACTGCTCCATCTTGATCAGCTGGCGCAGCTTGCGCTGGCTGAGCACCGGCGAATTGAGGATGACGTGGTTCACCGTCTCCGCACCGGCATGGAAGATGTTGGTCTCCTTGCCGAGCTGCGTGGTCAGCGACATGACGCAGTCTTCGCGCAGCGGGTCGATCGGCGGGTTGGTGACCTGCGCGAACGCCTGGCGGAAGTAGTCGTACAGCGGGCGGCTGTGCTGGCTGAGCACGGCCATGGGCGTGTCGTCGCCCATCGAGCCGGTGGCTTCCTGCTCGGTCTCGGCCAGCGGCCGCAGGATCTGCTCGACTTCTTCGGTGCTCAGCTGGAACAGCTTGTGGTAGCTGCGCAGGGTACGCTCGTCGAACGGTTCCTCGACCAGCGAAGGATCGATCAGCTCGGTCTGCAGGTAGGTCACGCCCTGCTGCAGCCACTGCTTGTACGGCGCGCGGCCACGGTTGATGCGGTCGATGGCATCGGAGTCGAGCAGGTCACCGCGCTTGAGGTCGATGGCCATCATCTCGCCCGGGCCCAGCTTGCCCTTGCGCACCACGCGCTCGGCCGGCACTTCCCACACGCCCGCTTCGGAGGCGACCAGGAAGTGGCGGTCGGAGGTGAGCATCCAGCGCGCCGGGCGCAGGCCGTTGCGGTCCAGCGTGCAGGCCGCATAGCGCCCGTCGCAGGCGACGATGCCGGCCGGGCCGTCCCACGGCTCGCTGTTGAGCCCGTAGAACTCGTAGAACGCGGCCAGGTCGGGGTCCTTGAACTCCAGCGACTGGGTGGCCGGCGGCACCAGGATGCGCAGCGCCTGGATCAGCTCCATGCCGGCGCTGACCATCAGCTCCAGCATGTTGTCCAGGCTCTGCGAATCCGAGCCGTGCATGGAGATCACCGGGTCGAACTGGCCGATGTCGAAGCGCGGGGTCTTCCACACCTTGCTGCGCGCCTGCGCCCAGCGGCGGTTGCCCTCGATGGTGTTGATCTCACCGTTGTGGGCGAGCATCCGGAACGGGTGCGCCAGCGGCCAGCGCGGCAGCGTGTTGGTGGAGAAGCGCTGGTGGAACACGATGGCGCTGGAGGCCAGGTCGTTGCGCTGCAGGTCCACGTAGAAGCGGCTCAGCTTGTCCGGCAGCACCATGCCCTTGTAGCTGATCGCGTTCGGGCTGAGCGTGGTGACGTAGTAGTCGGCGTGCTCGCGCAGCTGCTGTTCGCTGCGGCGGCGGGCCAGGAACAGGGCCAGGGTGAAGGTGGCCTCGTCCTGCTCCGCACCGGCATCCACGAACACCTGTTCGATGCGCGGCAGGGTGTCGCGGGCCAGTTGCCCGCACACGCTGGGGTCGGTGGGCACCAGGCGCCAACCGACCGGTCGACAGCCGGCATCGCGCAGCTGCTGTTCCAGGGTATCGCGGCAGGCCTGGGCGGCCGCGTCGTCGTGCGGCAGGAACACCACGCCGGCGGCGAAACGCGCCCCCAGGCTGAGCCCGGCTTCGGCGGCGAGTGCCTTGAGGAACACGTCGGGGCGGCGCAGCAGCAGGCCGCAGCCGTCGCCGGTGATGCCATCGGCGGCCACGCCACCACGGTGGGTCATGCGCGAAAGTGCCGCAATGGCGGTGTCCACCAGCAGTCGGGACGGCTGGTCGTCGAGCTGGGCAACCATGCCGAAACCACAGGCATCGCGCTCATCTTGCGGGTCGTAAAGCCCTTGGCGGTTGCGGGGGGCCATCTCTGCCTCAATGTCGGGTGAGCGGCGACACTCGTCCCCGCTCAATCCGTTGAGCGCATCTGGAGGCACCGGATGACTCGACTAGATCACAGTTGCTGCAACGCCGCAATACACGGTTGCAGGCGCAACCAAACCCCTTCAAAAACCGCCTGGAACCGGGGTTCCAGGCGTCCCTGTTCAGCCGCAGCGCAGGCCGCTGATCGCGCCCTTTTCGTCCACTTCGATGTTCAGTCGTTCACCGACGAACTCCATCGTGGTCATGTCGTTGGGCTTGAGCACCCGCAGCTGTTTGGCGCTGGCGTCCTGCTGGGCCTGGCTGCCGATTTTGTCGGTATAGGCCTGGCCGACCAGGCTCTGCACCTGGGTGGCGTCGCAGTTGCCGACCGGCGGCGCTTCCAGCGCCTTGCCTGTTTCATCGGTCGGGGCCGCAGCGGCTTCGGCGGCCTTCTGGGCATGGGTGCCCACGGCTTCCTGCTCGTCCATGGGCGGCGCCTGGCAGGCGGCCAGTACGAGCAGGGCGGGAATGACGGCCACAAGGCCAATGGAACGCCGCAGGCGGCGGAACGACAAGGACGGCATCGAGACTCCAGACATCGAACCAGGGAAACCTTGGAGGATATCGCCAAGCGGGGCGTGAGGTGTTCGTGTTGTGTTATTGACGCGCCCTCGCACCCGTACCGGGTATCACTGCAGGCCCTTACCGCCGCGTCCTCCGATGAGCCCCAGCCGTCGCGTCACCCCCGAAGTCGCCGCCGCCCGCGAGGCCGGCCTGCGCTATGTCAGCGATGAAATGCCGGGCCTGCAGCGGCGCCGTGCCGGCAAGGGCTTCAGCTACCGCGACGCCGACGGCGCGGCGGTGCGCGATGCCGCCACCCTGGCCCGGATCCGCGCGCTGGCGATTCCGCCGGCCTACACCGACGTGTGGATCTGCGCGCTGCCCAATGGCCACCTGCAGGCTACCGGCCGCGATGCGCGCGGGCGCAAGCAGTACCGCTACCACGCCGACTGGGCGCGGGTGCGCGGCGACGGCAAGTTCGACCGCATCATCGCCTTCGGCACTGCGCTGCCCGTGCTGCGCCGCCGCCTGCGGCGCGACCTGAAGCTGACCGGCTTCCCGCGCGACAAGGTGCTGGCCATTGTGGTCGCGCTGCTGGCGCAGACGCTGGTGCGGGTGGGCAACGAGGTATACGCCCGCGACAACCGGTCCTACGGGTTGACCACGCTGCGCAACCGGCACCTGGCGCTGGTCAAGGGCGGGCGTGCGCAGATGCGCTTCCGTGGCAAGTCTGGACAGGCGCACGAGGTGGACGTGGATGATCGCCGCCTGGTGACGCTGATCCGTGGCTGCCAGCAGCTGCCCGGGCAGGCGCTGTTCCAGTACCGCGATGACGAGGGGGCGGTGCAGCCGGTGGATTCGGGCATGGTCAACGAGTACCTGCACGACGCGATGGGCGAGGATTTCAGTGCCAAGGATTTCCGGACCTGGGGCGGGACGCTGGAAGCCATCCGCCAGTTGGCCATCACCGAGCTGCCCGAACCGTCCAGCGAACGTGCGCTTGCGGGGTTGCAGAAGCAGGTGGTGTGCGAGGTGGCGACCCTGCTGGGCAATACGCCGTCGGTGTGCAGAAAGTCCTACATCGATCCGTGCGTGTTCGACGGCTGGCGCGCCGGCTCGCTGAAGGCGCTGGCAGGCCTGCGCGGCGAGCGGCAGTGGGAGCAGGCGACGTTGAAGGTGCTCAAGGCCGCACGGCGCACGGTCAAGCGCGCGCGGGCGGCCTGAGCGGGTCCATCAGCCGCAGTAGAGCGCGGTGATGTTGTTGGTGCGGCCGGTTTCGATGGTCAAACGCTCGCCGCCGGTTTGCGCGCCCGGGGTCGGGTTGGCCGCGCCACTGGCGGTGGGGCCGCTCTCGGCGCGCTGCCCGCGCACCACGTTCACCTGCAGGCTGTCGCTGTCCACGCGGGCGCGCTCGATGGTGGCCGCCGATGCGGCCAGGCCCACCGCACCGCGCACTTTGTCTACGTGGCACTGGCCGGAGATCACCCCGTCGATGGGTTGCACCTGCGCCACCGGGGTGCTGCTGCAGGCGGAAAGGGTGGCCAGGGCGGCCGCCGCGAAAAGGGTGCGGTACATGGGTGACTCCAGCAGGATTTCCGGCCTGCAGCGTGCCGCGTTTGACGTATGCAGCGGATGAAGCCTGCACGGATTGCCCACATCGCACTCACTTTGCGTGGCCGCGCAGTTGGCCACACTGCCTGTGCACTTGAACGCTTTCGCAAAGGAGCCGCAGATGGCCACCCGCAAGACTCGCACGCCCACCTCGCCCGCCGCCGCTGACAAGGCCGCCAAACCCCTGGCCGAGCGCACGCCGGTGGTGAAGACCGCCACCCGCAAGGCGGCGGCGAAGGACCCGCGCGCCGCCCGCGTGGCCGCGCGCCAGCGTCGCCTGCAGGACCAGGAGAAGGCCAAGGATGCACGCGTAGCCAAGCAGGCCGCCAAGAAGCAGGTGGCGAAGAAGGCGACCAAGAAGGCCACCCAGGCCGGCGCGCGCAAGCAGCCGGAGACGATGCCGGCGCAGCAGATCGCCAAGCCGGGCAATGAGCACGAACTGGCGCTGGCGCCGCGCTTCCTTGCCCCTGACTACAAGGGCAGCGGCAAGCTTGCCGGCAAGCGCGCGATCATCACCGGCGCCGATTCGGGCATCGGCCGCGCGGTGGCCGTGCTGTTTGCCCGCGAAGGCGCCGACGTGGCCGTGCTGCACCTGGACGAAGCGGCCGACGCCAAGGTGACGCGCCAGCATGTGGAAGCCGAAGGCGGCCGCTGCCTGGTGATCGCCGGTGATGTGCGTGATCCCGCGTTCTGCACCAAGGCGGTCAAGCAGGTGGCCAAGGCCTTCGGCGGGATCGATATCCTGGTCAACAATGCCGCCTTCCAGCTGCATTGCGAGCGCCTGGAAGACCTCGAGGACGCGCACCTGCAGGAAACCCTGCAGACCAACATCGGCGGCTATATCCAGATGGCCCGCGCGGTGCTGCCGCACCTGCAGGAAGGCGACTGCATCATCAACACGGGGTCGGAGACCGGCCTGTTCGGCAGCAAGGCCCTGATCGACTACTCGGCCACCAAGGGCGCCATCCATGCCTTCACCAAGGCGCTGGCCAGCCAGCTGCTGCCGCGCGGGATCCGGGTCAACGCGGTGGCGCCGGGCCCGGTCTGGACACCGCTCAACCCGGCCGACAAACAGGCCGCCGACGTGGCCGAGTTCGGCAAGGACAGCGACATGGGCCGCCCGGCGCAGCCGGAGGAGTTGTCCCCGGCGTACGTGTTCCTTGCCTCGCCGGTGACCGCCAGCTATATCAGCGGGGTGATCCTGCCGGTGATGGGCGGGCCGCGCGGCTGAGCGCGGCGCGGTAGCACGGCAGGCTGACGCGCGCGATCTACGCCGCGTCAGCCGCCGGTGGGGTGGAGTGGGACGGACATGGACAAGGAGTGCAACGATGGGTGTCGCCGCCGCAACCGGATTGGGACTGCTGCTGGCGGGCGTGGCCGCCGCGCCGCTGACGTCGATAACCACCGAGGACGGTGTGACGGCCACGCACTACGTCTCCCGCCACCAGCTGCACTGCGGTGACAGTCGCTTTGACATCACCGTGGAGGCGGGGCAGGCCGTGCCGGTGACGGCGTTCACGGTCAACGACGTGGCGCTGCCGCCGGAGCAGGTACGGCAGATCAATGATCAGATCGGTGCGCGCTCGGGGTTTCTGGGCCTGCGCAGTTCCTGCACGCGGCAGCGCCAGGCGCTGACGCTCCAGTTCACCTCGCCGACGCGGACCTACGGGGTTGCCGTGCGCTTCGTCGATGGCCGGCTGGCATCGGTGGTGGGCACAGCGCCGTAGAACGCGGCGATCGGGGCGATGAAGTCCTGCGGGTTGGCACCGACCAGGTTGGTCAACACGACCACCGCCAGCCGGCGTTCGGGATAGACGATGAACGCCGCGCGTGCGCCGCCCATGCCGCCGACCTGCAGGTCCGGGGCCGTGCCCATGATGGGCCAGCCGGCCGACCAGGCGCCGGGCTCACCGTTGTTCAGGCGTTCCGGTGTCCACATGCGGCGCACGCCGTCCGGCCTGAGCAATTGCCCCTGCGACAGCGCGATGATCCAGCGGCCCACCTCGTCGGCGGTGGTGAGCATGCCCGCACCGGCCCACAGACCCGGTGACAGGTCGTAGAACCAGTGCGACAGCCGTTGCGGTGCATCGGCGGCGTCGGTCTTGCGGGGGAACCAGCTGTAGATGGTGGCCGCGTCGGCGACCAGGTCGTAACTGTCGCCGAAGGTGGTGCGTGGCATGCCCACCACGTCGAACTGATGCCTGGCCATGTACTGCGGATACGGCATGCCGGCCTGCCTGGCGATGATCCGCGCCAGCAGCACGTAGTTGGTCTGGTTGTACCGGAAGCGCTCCCCCGGCGCTGCTTCCACCGGCAGGGCGGTCACCTGCGTCCACGCCTGCTCTTCGGTGCCGCCGCCCAGCAGGCCCTGCGCATCGAGGATGTCCGGCAGACCGGAGGTATGGGCGAGCAGCTGGCGCACCTGCACCTTGCCCCACGCCGGCGGCAGATCATCCAGGTAGCGCGACACCGGTGCCTGCAGATCCACACGCCCGGCCTGGGCCAGCTGCGCCATCGCGACCCCGGTAAAGGACTTGGTGGCCGAGTTGAGCGGGAAACGCGTGTCGCGCGTGGCGGCCACGCCGTTCTCGACATTGGCCAGTCCATAGGCCTCGGACAGCACCAGCTGGCCGTCCTTGACCACCGCGACCTGAAGGCCCGGAATGCGCCTGGCCTGCATCGTGTCCTGCACGAACCGGCGGGCCTGCGCGTTGGCGGGATCCCAGGCGGCGGAGGGAGCGGCGAAACACGCCAAGGGCACTGCGAGCGCGGCCAACAGGACGGGGGTGCGGAGGGCACTGAAACGCATGCAGCTTTCCTTGGGCGGGTGCACCGGTCGCCGCGCGCCGGTGGAGCGGCGGACAGTCCGGGCTCGCGGGCTTGGATGCGGCGGCGGGCGAAAAGGTTTAACCGGCGCGCAGGCGACCGTTCGTCGGCGCGCGCCGTCCGGCACTTGACGACAGTTGTAGTCACTGGCACGGTGACGACACGTGTAGTCATCGGAGTGTGTCATGCGCGGCAAAACCATCGGGGACCAGGAACTGGCCCTGTTGCAGTACGTAGCAGAACAGGGCGGCGCCACCGTCGGTGAAGTGGCGGCGGGGTTTGGCGAGGAGCGCGGGCTGGCCCGTTCGACCGTGCTGACCATGATGGAGCGCCTGCGCGGCAAGGCCTACCTGCAGCGCAAGCAGGTGCAGGGCGTGTACCGCTATGCCGCCACCAGCGGCCAGGACAGCGTGGTGCAGGGCGCCGTGGCCAGCTTCGTGGAAAAGACCCTGCAGGGCTCGGTGTCGCCGTTCGTGGCCTTCATGTCGCACAAGGCCGAGGTCAGCGACCAGGAACTGGCCGAGCTGGAAGCGCTGGTCGCGCAGTTGCAGTCACGCAAGCGGGAGGGCTGAGCCATGGAGACGCTGATGATGGAACTGCTGGTGCGGCTGGGCTGGACCAGCGTGCAGAGCGCGGTGCTGGTGGGCCTGGTGTGGGGCGTGTGCCGGCTGCTGCCGGGCCTGCCGCCGTCCACGCGGGTGCGTTTGTGGTGGCTGGTGGCCCTGCAGGCGGTACTGGGCCTGGTCTGGAGCAGTCCGCTGGAGCTGGCGGTGTTGCCCGCGCCCGTGGCGCAGACCACGCAGGTGATCGCACTGCCTGCCATGGACACCGCCGTTGCGGTGGCACCTTTGGCCGCCGACACGGTTTCGATGGCGGCGCCGGCCTCGGTGCTGTGGTCGTGGCCTGCCGTGCTGCTGGCGATGTGGGCGGCGGGTGTGCTGGTGATGCTGCTGCACAGCCTGCGTGGCTATCGCCACAGCCGCGCGCTGGTACGCGATGCAGTGGAGTGCACCGATGCCTCGCTGCAGGACGCATTGCAGCTGGCGGCCGAAGCACACGGTCTGCGCCGCGCGCCCGCCTTGAAGATCTCCGCGCAGATCCGCTCGCCGCAGCTGATCGGACCATGGCGTGCCGTGCTGCTGCTGCCAGCGCGGGAACTGCCGGCGATGGCCGCCGATGACCTGGACATGGCACTGACCCACGAGCTGGTGCACCTGCAGCGCCGCGACCTGTGGTGGGGCTTGCTGCCTGCGTTGGCGCAGCACCTGTTCTTCTTCCATCCGCTGGTGCATCTGGCGGCCCGCGAATATGCGCTGGCCCGCGAAGAAGCCTGCGATGGTGCGGTGGTGGCCGGGCATGGTCACTGCCGGCACGACTACGGCCGGTTGCTGGTGCAGCTGGGCGTGGCCCCGCGCCCGGCGGTGGGTGTGGCCAGTGCGTCGCCGAACTTCCGCAGCCTCAAGCGTCGCCTGCTGAGCCTGCAGCAGACCCGTCGTTTCCCGCGCATGGCGGCCATGGCGATCACCGCGGTGTTCGTGCTGGTGGGTGTCGCGCCGCTGCGGCTGGTGGCGGCGGTTGCACCCCCCGCGCCGCCGCCGCCACCGGCTGCACCGCACGCCCCGGCCACGCCGCCGCCCGCGCCCTCCGCGCCGGTCCCGGCCCCGGAACCGATGGCGGTCCCTGCGCCGCCGGCACCGCCGATGGCACCGCAGGCACCCCGTGCGCCGGCCTCACCGCAGGCGCTGGACGATGGCATGCCGCTGGTCACCCACGGCCAGCTCACGCTGTCCCGGCAACCGGCGCAGGCCTTCGTACTGATGGGGGATGGCGACAACTTCGTGAATGCCTCGGTGGCCGACCTCAAGCAGGCGCGGCGCGATGCCCGCGATGGCGAACCGGTGCTGTGGGTACGGCGCGGGCAGGCCCGCTACCTGATCCGCGATCCGGCCGTGCTGCGGCAGCTGGGACGCAGCCAGAGCGAAGTGGCCGCACTGGGCGACGCGCAGGCGGACCTGGGCGATCGCCAATCGGAGATCGGCGAGCAGATGGCCAGGGTGAGCATGCAGGTCACCGCCGACGTCATGGCGCATCTGGATGTGGACGCGGTGACCCACGCGGCCGCGCAGCACGCCACCCTGGACGCGGCCGCCGAGGCCAACCAGGCGGCACGTCAGGCGCGCAAGGCCTCTGCCAAGGCCGTGGATGCGCAGCAGCTGGCCCGGGTGGCCCGCGAACAGGCCGAACTTGGCCGCGAGCAGGCGCGCCTGGCGCAGCAGCAGAGCCTGGCCTCGGCCCGCGCCGCACGTGACGTGCGCGCGGCGATCGACCAGGCACTGTCCAGCGGCAAGGCCGAGCGCCTGCGCGACTGACCGTACGGCAACGGCGGCCTGCGCAGCGCTACGCAGGCCGCCGCCTTCATCGGCTCACGCGATCAACCGCAGTTGGCGCGGACGATCTTGTTCTGTTCGTCCACTTCGATGCTGACGCGGTCTTCGCGGTAATCCATGGTCATGGCCATGCCCGGCTTGAGCACGCGTGCATGGCGGGCGCCGCTGTCCTTGACTGCTTTGGCGAGCACCGCCTCGCTGGCGGTCTGGCCCACCAGGCCATTCAACTTCTCCGCATCGCAGCGGGCGGCACTGTCGGCACCGGCGGCCATGGGTTCGGACGTGGGGGCGCTGGTTTTCGGCGGCTGGCTGCAGGCGGCCAGTGGCAACGCACAACCTAGGGTCAACAACAGGGCAAGGCGCATGCGGTACTTCTCCCGGGGTCAGTAGCGGGCAGTGTGGTGGGTGCGTGCTTCACATCGCGTCAAAAGCCCACCGCCGCGTTCATTCGCCCTGCAGTGCCAGCGTTTCCCGCGCGCGCTGTTCCTCGGCCACCAGCCGCAGCATCAACAGCGACAGCGTCACCACGTCCTGGTGGTTGTGCTCGGCCACGCGGCGCAGGTTCACCGCGCTGCCGCCGCGCAGGTAGTTCAGCCATGCCGCCGGCGCTTCCGAACCGGGCAGGTCGTCTTCGCGGACGATCTGCAGCAGCTGCCGTTCGATGGTGGCCAGCCGGCAGTTCTCCCAGGTGCCGCGGTAGCGGCGGCGGGTCGGGAACAGCAGGTCCACGTGGTCCAGCGGGGTGATCGGGCAGCGCTGGCGGGCCAGCCGGTAGCGGGTCTTGAGCAGCGGGGCGTCGTAGCAGCGGCCGTTGTAGCTGGAGAACACGGTGGTGGGCTGCAGCCAGCCGGCGAACTCGCGCAGCATTGCGGTTTCGGCGGCCATGGTGGTCATCAACAACTGGCGGATGCGCAGGCCGTCGCCCTGTTCGGGATGGGCATGCCAGTCGGCCGCGCCGATCATGAAAGCGCGGGTGCCGGTACCGCCGGCCAGGCCGGTGGTTTCGGTATCGAAGAACATCAGGTCCTGCGGCTGCACCTGGTCGCCCTCGCGCTTGGCGAAGGCCAGCGACAGCGGTTGGGTGGGAATGGGCTGGGGCAGGAACGATTCGATCAGGAACAGCCCGGGCGCGATCTCCTCGCCGGGCACATGGCGGTCCTGCGCGTTGGCGCGCGGCGCGGGCGCTGCGGCGCTGCCCCGACCACGCAGGCCCAGCAGCCGGTGCAGGCTGCCCACGTCGGGCGTGCGCAGCGCCGGTGCGGGCGCTGCGGGTGTGCTGCTGGCCGCACCAGTGGGCTTGTGGCGGATTTCCTGTTCGACCCAGGCAAACACCGAGGCCGGCGCGGGGGACCGTGCGCGCGCATCGTTGGCGGCGGCGGGGAGCGCGGCGGCGTGTGCCGACCGACGGTCGGTGCCGACCGTTTCGTTGGGGGGGGCCACGCCCGTGTCAGCGGCGTGCGGGGCACCCTCGGTCGCCTTCGTCCGCTCCCCCGCAGGCGCGGGGGTAGCGTCACCGGCCTGCCGGCGCAGCAGGCGCAGCTTGTCCAGGCTCAGGCTCACTGCGGCACCACCTCGGCATGCACGCGGTCCTGCGCGTCGGCGCCGGGCAACGCCGGGGCATCGAACAGGTCCAGCACCTTCAACGCCAGCGCCCGGGGCGTGGTGGCATCGTCTTCCTGCCCGGCCAGCACCGGACCCACGCAGGCCGGGCAGCCGGCCTTGCAGTCGCAGCGCTGCACCAGCTCGCGCGCGCGCTGCAGCAGTTCGTCCTGGCGCAGCCACAACGGCTCGCTCAGGCCCACGCCACCGGGGAAGTTGTCGTACAGGTACACGGTGGGCACGAACTGCTGCTGCAGTTCGATCGCGCTGGCATCGAACTCGGCCCCGCGCAGCTGGCCACGGCCGCTCTGGTCGGCCACCGCGAACCACGCGCCGTCGCCGTTGCCCACCGCCTTCTGCAGGTCGCGCGCGTCGGCCATCACCGCCACCGTGGCCACGATGTGCAGCGCATATGCCGCGCCCAGGAAACCATCCAGCGCTTCCTGCTTGCTCTCGAACGCGGTCAGCAGCAATGCCTGCGGCAGCTGCCACCACACCGCGGTGGTGTGCAGTTCCTGGTCGGGCAGGTTGACCGGGCCGTAGCCGATGTTTTCGTGGGTGTAGTAGCGGATCTTCTTGTAACCGGCCACGCGCCGCACCACGTGCACCTCGCCGTGGTGGGCATCGCCCTGCCCGGCAAGGCAGCCGTCGAAGCGGTCCAGCACCTTGAGCTTGGTGAAGTCGATGCTGTCGGTGTAGTAGTCCACGTGGGTGCGGGTGACGTAGGCCTTGCGGCCGTCCCAATCCAGCCGCTCCACCTGGTATGGCGTGGATTGCACCATGTGGATCGCGCCCTCATACAGGGTGAGCGCGGCCGCCGAATAATCCACCTC
The DNA here is from genome assembly GCF_000661955.1 of Stenotrophomonas rhizophila. NCBI lineage: Bacteria > Pseudomonadati > Pseudomonadota > Gammaproteobacteria > Lysobacterales > Lysobacteraceae > Stenotrophomonas > Stenotrophomonas rhizophila. Next base: position 4,443,562 of record NZ_CP007597.1, on the reverse strand, counting down.
GGCGATGATCTGCTGCTTGCCGTCGCTGCGGTCGACCACCACGAAGTTGCCGTCGGCCACTGAACGCAGGCTCACCGCGTTGGCCGGGTAGCTGTCGGCGATCCACTCCCAGCGGTCGCCTTCGCGGTGGATCACCTCGGTTTCGGCCAGCGCTTCCAGGAACACCAGCGGGTCGATCGGCCCGAACGGGTCGCCGGCCAGGAACGGCAGCTCGAAGGCGGCGCAGCGGATGTGGTCGAACAGGATCAGCGGCTGGTCCGGGGCGATGCGCGCGTGCTCGGGCGATGCGTCGGCGAAGAAGTCGGGGTGGCGCACCACGTACTGGTCCAGCGGCTGCGAACTGGCCACCATCACCCCCAGCGCGGGCTGCTGGCGGCGCCCGGCGCGACCGAAGCGCTGCCAGGTGGCCGCCACGCTGCCGGGGTAGCCGTTGAGCACCACCACGTCCAGGCTGCCGATATCCACGCCCAGCTCCAGCGCCGAGGTGCTGACGATGCCGTCGATCAGCCCGGCCCGCATGGCACGTTCGGTCTCGCGGCGCTCGGTGGGCAGGTATCCGCCGCGGTAGGCGCGGATGCGCGCGGGCTTGCGCGGGTCGTGGTCGAAAATGTCCTTGAGGTACTTGGTGAGCACTTCAACCATCAAGCGGCTCTGCGCGAAGATCAGCGTCTTCAGCCCGGACTTGATCGCGATGCGGGCGATGCGGTTGCTCTGCGAACGCGCCGAGGCGCGCAGGCCCAGGTCGGCGTTGACCACCGGCGGGTTCCACAGCAGGACATGCTTCGGCCCGCTGGGCGCGCCGGATTCGGTGATGGCGGTGACCGGGGCTTCGATCAGCGCCTGCGCATGCGCCTGCGGGTTGCCGATGGTGGCCGAGCACAGGATGAACTGCGGCTCCACCCCGTAGAACGCGCAGATGCGCTTGAGCCGGCGCAGCACGTTGGTGACATGGCTGCCGAACACGCCGCGGTAGGTGTGCACTTCATCGATGACCACATAGCGCAGGTTCTCGAAGAACTGCGCCCACTTGGTGTGGTGCGGCAGGATCGCCTGGTGCAGCATGTCCGGGTTGGAGACCACGATGTCGCCGTGCAGGCGGATCGCCTGGCGTGCATCGCCGGGCGTATCGCCGTCGAAGGTGAAGGCTTTCACGCCCAGGTCGCCGGCGCGGTTGAGTTCCAGCAGCTCGGCCACCTGGTCCTGGGCCAGCGCCTTGGTCGGGAACAGGTACAGCGCCTTGGCCTTGCCCTGCATGGCCGCACTCACCACCGGCAGGGTGTAGCACAGCGACTTGCCGCTGGCGGTGGGGGTGACGATGGCCACGTGCTCGCCGCGCTGGGTGGCATCCCAGGCCTCGGCCTGGTGGCTGTACAGCTGCTCGATGCCGCGCGCCTTCAGGGCGGCGGTGAGCGCGGCCGGCACGTCGGCCGGGATCGGCGCGTAGCGCCCTTCGCGGCCGGGGATGGTGAAGCTGCCGGTGATGCGGTCGGCGTAGCGCTGCTGCAGGCGCGCGGTGAGCAGCGCGCCGTTGCGCGAGGGCAGCCCGTCGGTGGTGGACAGGCGGCGCTCGGCATCTTCGGTGCGCTTGGCGAGTTCGTAGGCCATGGGAACAACGGTCTGCAAAGGACGCCATGGAACCACAGCGGCGTCTCAATGTTTGAGACACACCGGAAGCGCGGGTGAATCATTCAGTGCGATGGCCGCCCAACGAAATCTGAAGGCGGCATCCGTATCCTTGGCGCCGTACGCAACGGACCAGGATGGGCAGCTGTGGCACGTGTGGGATATCAAGCAGCCGTATTGGCCGGCATGATGCTGGCCGCCCGGGCACAGGCCCAGCAGCCGCCGGCACCCGAGCCGGCCCGGGAACCGCCCGTGGCGCCGTCTGCCGCCGCGGGCGACGTCACCACGCTGGGCGAAGTACGCGCCATCAAGCCCGATGAAGACGTGCCGCTGGATCTGTACCGGTTCAAGAGCCCGGTGCAGGCCGAAAACAACCGCTTCAGTCGCTCCTGGCGCGAGCCCCCCACTCCGGAGCAGGTGAGCATGAGCGGCGGCTACGTGATGATGGGCATCTACTACGGTATCGCCAAGGCCGCGCAGGGTATCCATAAGATCACCGGCGCACCGGACCAGATCCAGTCGGCCATCGCCCGCCCACCGCCGCAGCTGACCGAACAACAGCAACTGCGCGCGCTGCAGTTCTGCGATCCGCAGCAGGGCTGCGTGGCACCGCCGCAGAAGTGACCGGCTATCCTGTCGCCCCGCCACGCCCGCTTACCGCCATGTCCCTGCGCTCTGTGTTCCTGCTTGCCGCACTGCTTCCCGTCACGGCCATGGCCAGTGGCAGCGCGGACGATGGCAGCTGCCGCAACGGCGCCTTTCCCTCGGAACAAAGCGGCTTCGCGCTGGCCAAGGTGGTCGGTGCATCGCGGCTGTACCTGTTGAGCGACACGGAGGGCTGCCCGGCGCGCGGTGAACCGGCGTGCCGCCAGCGCAGCTACGTGGTGCCCGGCGATACGCTGATCACCGGGCGCGACAACAGCGGGTACCGCTGTGCGTTCTTCCCCAACAAGGGGGGCGGCAGTGCGGGCTGGGTAGCCAGCACGCGGCTGCAGCCGCAGCCGCTGCCACCGCCGACGCTGCAGGCATGGGCCGGCGACTGGCGCGATGGCGATGACCAGCTGGTCATCGGCGTGCGGGGTGGCCAGTTGCACGTGGAGGGCGATGCCTACTGGCCGTCGGCCAATCCCACCCCGGAGGTGCGCCCGTACGGGCCGAACATGGGCCAGGTGGAGGCGCTGGCCGCGCCGACGGGGAACACGGTGGCGTTCCAGGACGCCACCTGCACGCTGCGCGCCCACCTCCTGGGCGACTACCTGATCGTGGCCGACAACAGCGAATGCGGTGGCATGAACGTGCGCTTCAACGGTGTGTACCGGCGTACCCGCCCGCAGCGGTAACACCGGACAGGGCCCGGCGCGAGGGTGGCCGGCCGGGCCAGTACACGACAACCACGTGCGTCAGGCTGCCAGCCCGGGTACCGGGCGGGTCTGCATGTCCGCGTCCAGCGCGCGGCGGCGCGCCCGGGCCCGGGCCACCCCACGCCACAGCAGCGCGGCTTGGCCCAGTGCCAGCGCACTGGCCAGCAACAGGGCCAGGGTGCTGGCAGCGGCGGCCACGATGCGGCGCTGGTCGGCATCGGTATTCACCTCCAGGCGCAGGCCGGCGGCATCTTCGTGGCGGCCCACCACCAGGCCGTCCACCGTGAACGGCACCGGCGTGGCCAAGGTGGTCATCGCCTGCTCCCAGCGATCCAGCACCGATTCGGCACGCACGTCGGCCGCATCGAGCCGCACCGCGTCGGCATCGCCCCGCAGGTCATGCGGGGTGGCCAGCACCACGCCGCCCTGCTGCAGCGACAGCAACTGCGGGGCAAGCGTCTGCAGCTGCCGCGCGATGGCGATACCGGCATGGCCACGGGTAATGTCCTGCAGCGCGCTCAACTGGTGCGATGGCATCAGCATGCCGTCGTTGCCTTCCTCGACGGCACGGCGCAGTTCGCGGGCCAGGAGTGGCCAGCTGTCCAGGGCGAGTTCCTGGCCGTCCACGTCTGCCGTGGCGGCAAGCTCGTCCACGATCTCGCGCTTCAGCGCGTCGCAGTCCTCCAGGCCGGCGGCGCACGCCTGTTCGACGACTTCCACCAGGTTGCCCATGCCACTCACGATCTTGCCGCCGCTATGCTGCGCCGACAGTGCGGCCTGTGCGTAAGGATCGCTGCCGGCCTGCTGCAACATCAGCAGGCGCAGCATGGCCGACATGTTGTCTTCGCGGACGCTGACATAGTCGCCGCGATACAGCGACTGCAGCGCGGCGGGCATCTGCAGCCCGGGCAACCTCACCGGCGTGCCGCCCCAGCGCACGCGGCTGCAATCGGGCAGCACGATGGCCGCATCGATCTCCTGCAGGGGAGTGAGGGCGAGTTCGCACTGGCCTTCGCCGCGCAGTCTGACCCGGTCGCCACCGCGGGGCGGCCGCTGTGCCAGCGAAGCCGCGGTGGCATCGCTGCGGGTCTCTCCGCCACGCACGCCCTGCCACGCCAGCGCCATGTCGTCGGTGACGCCATGGCTGTTGAGCAGCGCGGCCAACAGTGCCACCAGCCCCACGGCCAGCAGCACCACATGATGGCCCCAGCGCGCCGCCGGGAAGCGACGTGCTTCGTCCACCTGCGACCACGCGCTGCCCATCGCCAGCACCTCGCCGCTGGTCGCCAGGATCTCCACCTCCACCGGCTGCCCGAGCGGCAACCGCCCGGAGTGCTGCCAGTGCGCCGGCATCTGCACCTGCAATGCATCGCCAAGGAAGTAGTGATAGGTGCGCAGGGCTGCATTGGTCGGATTGGGCAGCTCCACCAGCCGCAGCGGCCCGTGGACGCGGTTCACCGCCAGCGGCTTCGCCGGCGCGGCCGGGGCGGGGCGCCGCCACTGCCACCACACCGCTGCGCCGGCCATCGCCAGTGCCGCCAGCAGCAGCGGCACGCGCGCACCGCCGAGATCGGCATTGGCCACTACCAGCATCAGGACGAACGCAAGCACCCAGAGGCCGGCCATCTTCCACACCCGCGAGGTGGGCTGGCGCAGTGCCGCTTCCTCGGGCGTTTCCACGCGCCGTTCCCGTACCTCCACGGGCGTTTCTGCGATCTGTTGCACGGGCCTGCTGAGCGTGGCGTCGGCATCCGCAGGATCGCCCTGACCGGGCAGGGGCGGTGGCAGTTCGTCATCGCCGTGGGCACTTGCCTGCTGCAGGGTGCGGGCACGGCCGTCCACCACGGTGAAGCCGTTGAGCCGCACCACAATGGCCTGTTTGGCGCTCAGCACCACTTCCGCATCGTTGTCGTCGTCGTGCAGGAACGCCGGCGCGTCGTAGGGCAACAACACCTCCACGTTGCCCAGCGTGTCGTGCAGGGTCTGGGCGCCGTTGACCTCGAGGCCATGGCGGCTGAAGCGTCCACGCAGCGCCCGTACCTCCGGCGCCCAGCTCAGTCCGCCGGCCACGCGCAGCGGCTCCAGCGCCAGTGCTTCGTCGGGCGTCAAGGTGCGCAGCACGGGTGCCTCGCGCAGCTGCGCCAGCGCACCGTGATTGTCGCTGCGACGCGACTTGTAGGACAGGAAGCTGAAAAGGGCCACGCCCAGCAGCACCAGTTTCAGAATGATCCAGAACGTCATCGCGTTGCCCCCGCATGTGTGCGGTTGGGCCGGGACGGATCGGGCAGGAAACGCGTGCGATCGGCGCACGACATCATGTCGTTCATGGCTCCCTCCATTGGAGCGGCATTTGGCGGGCGCTAGTCTGCCGCGCGCGGCCGGATAGGGCAAATGGCATGCCTGCGTTTCTTGCGTGAGGCCGCTCGCGGTGCAGCGGCGACAGCACGCCGACCGCTACGAATACCGGGCGTTGTAAACGCGTCAGCGCGGCGGCGGTGGCGGTGGGCTGTACCCGGCATCGGGGGTGACGGTCACCGCCTGCAACGTCATCGGCTCGGCATCGGGCTGTTCAACTGACGCGATCGGCGCGGGCTGTGCAGCCGCTTCCAGCGCCTGGATGATGGCCTGCTGGCGTCGCTGGCCGTCGGCCACCTGCATCGCCATCATCTGCGCAGCGAATTCACGCTGACGCTGCTTGGCCACATGGTCGCGCAGCAGCAGCCCGCCCACCAGCAGCAGTGGCACGGAGAGGAGCAGCACTGAGGCGATCAGCTGCGTACGCTGGGAGGGGGTTTTCGATGGCTTTTCCATGTATGCGTGACCTGTCCTTGGTGTGCAGTGCGCAGGTAGTTTGCACGAGGCAGTCATGGCATGCAGAAACGGAGCGCACGTTGTGGCGGATGGTGGCTGTGCGGGCAGCGTGCCGGGTTACGGTGTGCCGCGCGGGCGCCAACGCTCCAACCACCACAGCAGGCCGGCCACCACGAGGAAGCCAAGCAGCCACGGCCAGCGCGGGCCGGGCACGGGAACGACCGCGGCGGTCGAAGCGGCGGTGGCAGTGCCCAGCCGCAGCGCGGTGGCATCGCGGGTCTGCTGGCGGTGCATGGCCTGCGCGCGCGCCGGGTCGAACACGTAGAACGCCCGGGTGCGTGTGCCCATCTGCACCTGGTGCCAGCCTGGCTGCTGCGGCCAGTAGCCGGCACAGCGGTCGCCCGCGGTATCCGGGTCGATGTGCAGCGCTACCGTGATGCCCTGCGGGCTGCGCACGGTGGTGCCGTCGGCCAGCGCGCACAGCGCGATGCGTTCGCCGGCCCAAGCCGTGGCACTGCCCAGGCGCACCGATGCAGGGGTCGCCAGCGGGCGCGCCAGCGTCGCCACCACGCTGCTCCACAGCTCGGCATGACGATCGTCGCGGCCGGCCAGCACCAGGCGGTAGCTGTCGGTGACGGGCAGCAGCGCGAGGCGACCACGGCCCACATCGCGCCAGCCGCCCAGCGCGGCACCGTTGGCATCGCGCAGCAGCGGCGTGGCATCCAGGGCGCGCTGGTTGAACTGCTCCAGCGCAGGCAACGGGGCGTTGTGCGAGGTGCTGTCCGCTTCGTCGATGGCGGCGGTGGGTGCGCTGGCCGCGCGCTGCGGGCCACGCCGCGCCTGCAGCAGCGCAGGATCCGGATCGGCGGCCAGGCGCAGCGGCAGGCTCTGGTTGCTGCCGCTTGTCGCCAGGCCCCAGTTGCGCAGTGTCTGCCGCGTGCCATCAGTGAGCGGGCCGCTGCTGCGCACCAGTACGCCGAGGCCATCGCGCAGTGCCTGCTGCACGACCGCGCGCTGGGGCGGGCCAAGCGCGGCCACGCTGCGCTCATCGAGGATCAGCACATCGGTGGCGGCCAGACGCGCGGCGGTCAGGGCCACGGGTGCGTCGCCGAGCACCACCCCGGCGCCCGCACTGGCCTGGGCGTGCAGCTCCAGGCCGGTATCGGATGCCCAGCGGCGCAGGTATTTCAGCTCCGGCGTGGGGGCGCCGGCCAGCACCCGCACCCGCACGCCGGGGGCGTCGTCGGTCTGCAATGGCACGGGCACGGTATCCACCACGTGCCTGTCGGCGTCGAGCAGGCGCAGGCTGAATTCGCTGCGGCCGCTGGCACGGGCAACGCCGTCCAGCGCGACGCTGCCATCGCGGCCGGGCGCGGCGCGGTCCACGACGATGCCGGCCGGATCAAGCAGTTCGGCGCGCGCACCGGTCACGCCCTGGGCCCGCGCCCGCACCGTGAACAGTGCGCCGGGAACGGTGATGGCCGGTGGTTCCAGAGCGACCCAGCCGCGGGGCGCGGCGGCAGGCTGCAGCGCGACCTGCCGGGGCAGCGCGATGTCGCGGTCACGCGCCACCAGCCCATCGCCCTGCAGTACCAGGGCCTGCGTGCCGGGGTGCTGGCGCAATGCCGTGGCCAGGTCGGGCGCGACGCGGGTGCCGCTGCGCGCCGCGGCTTCCGGCAGTGCAATCACGCTGGCGTCGCCGGCTGCGTTCGATGTGGCCGCCGCGTGGCCGGTCAGGAGGGTCAGGCGCTGGGCGGCGATGTGCACCGGCGGTGGCAGCAGGGTGAGGTACAGCAGTGCGGCCGCGCCGACCTGCAGCACCAGCAGCGCGACGATGCGCGCGGTACCGTGCGTGCGGTTGCGACGCTGCTGCAGCAGCGTGCGAACGCTGCCGATCAGCACGATGGCCAGCAGTGCCGACGCGATCCAGACGGCGTCATTCATCGCGTGGCCTCCAGGGCATCCAGATAGGTCTGGCCCATGCGATCGGGAGGCGTGCGCCGCGACACCTGCGGACTGGGCCGCGACAACGCCCGCCACAGGCGCGCGCGCAGCACCGCAAGGCACTCGCCGCAGTCCGGTGCAACCCGCAGCTCTTCGATGGCCGCGGCCAGGCTGAGCGGATCGGGCAGGCGGCTGTCGTTGCGCTGCAGCCACTGCGCGATGGCATCCAGGTCGGGCGTGCTGGCCGGGTCGGCAAGCTGTTGCCAGGCGCTCACGATCGCCGGCTCGGGGGCGGGCACCGCGGCGATGGGCAGGGTGCGGCTGCCGAGGTCGGTGCGGTCGCCGCTGAGCCGACGGCTTTCATCGATGGGCGGCAGTTCCGGACCCACCCGCGCCAGATAGATGCGCTCGGCCTGCTGCACCTGCTTGATGAAGGCCAAGGCCTTGTTGGCGTAGGGCAGCGCGGCTTCGGGCCGGCCCTGGCGCAGTTCGCCTTCGGACGACCACATCTGGTCCAGGGCGGCTTTCAGCGTGGCGCGGGTCTGCGGGTCGAGCAGGGTGGCGGCTTCGGCGTGGTCGTGGGTGTGGCCGTACTCGGACAGCACGTCGGTGGCGCTGCCGAACACCGGCGGTGCCTCCGGTGTGGCGCCTGCATGGTCATGGCCGTCATGGCCGGCCTGCGCGTGGTCGCTCTTTTCGGCCTGCGCATGCGCGTGCGCATCGGTGTCGTCGTGTGCATCGGCCGTGGGGGTGTCGCTGGTGGGCAGCGCGTCGCTGGTCGGCGGCGGCTTGGCGCCGCCTTCGCTCTCCTCGCCCAGGAACTGGCCATAGCGCAGGCGCAGGATGCGCTGGTCCACGCCGATGGCATCGGCGCGCTTGATGAATTCTTCGGCAGGCAGCTGGCGACGCAGTTTGATCAGCGCCTCGGCGTCGATGATGATCTGGCGCTGGCTGCGGAAGTAGGCGGGCAACGTCTTCTTGACCATGCCGTCCAGTTCCGCGCCCTGCACCTGCTCCACGCTGGGCAGGCGCAGGATCACGCTGGTGCTCTGCGCGGTCTGTGGCGTGGGCACACGGTTGTCGCGCACCTGCAGTTGGGCGATCACATCGTTGCCCGGCTCGGCACCCAGCGCGGCCAGGTCCAGCGTGCGCGCGAAGCGGCGCAGCGTGGGCGTGCCGCTGCCGGCCAGGGTGAGGGTGTGTTCGCGGAAGGTGATGTTCTCGCCACCGCCCTGGGCCAGGGTGATCTTCAGCTGGGCATCGGCGGCCACGCCGTGGTCGTCGCTGGCCTCGAACTGCAGCGCCCACTGCCGTTGCCCGGGCGTGCCCAGCACCAGCGTGCGGTCCGGGGCGAGCACGCGTACGCGCGGCGGCTGGTCGGGCAGCACATCCAGGCGGTACAGGCGTGGCCCTGCCAGCGCCGGTACGGTGACCACGCGGTACAGCGCGGGGCGGTCGGCGGTCCATGTGCCGGTCCAGGTGTCGCCCTCGCGACGCAGGGCGACACGGCGGCCATCGTGGAACTGCAGCACGGCCTCGCTGGGCTGCGCGCTGAAGCGCAGCGACCACTGCAGCGCGCTGCCCTGCGCGACCTTTGCATCCAGTGTGCTCTGCACCCGGGCCGGTTGCCCCGTGTAGGCCGGGGCGTTGATCGCCAGCCGGCTGGACTGCAGGCGGGGCGGTTGTGCGGGCGTGGCAAGCGGGGCGGTGGCCGACGATGGGCGCGCGGTGCCGCCGCTGGTACGCGGCCATCCCAGTGCCAGCGCGATCAGCACCAGCGCACCCAGCCAGGCCACCAGCAAGGCGCGGCGCGGCCACGCCGCGCGCAGGTCGGGCGTTCGCGCCTGCAACGCGGCGTGGACATGCGCGCGCTGCCGACGCTGCAGGGGGTTGAGCGCATCGTCGGGCGCGAACAGCAGGTCGGCGCTGTCCTGCAGTGCGGCGTGGCGGTCGAGCTGGCGTACCAGCCAGCGCCGGTCCAGCTGGCGGCTGCGCCAGGTGGCCAGTGCCGCGCCGGCCAGCAGCGCCACCAGCAGCACCACCGTGGCGATATCGAACCCGCCCAGGCGCAACGCCACGGCCGTGGCGCCCAACGCGAGCGGCAACGCCAGCAGCAGCGTCGACCACCACCGGCGTCGGCGTGCCTGCCGCCAGCGCTGCTGCAGGGCGGCGATCATGCCGTCCCCCCACGCCGGGGCGATGTGGCCAGCCAGCGTTCAAGCGCGAACAGCAGCACGGTCAATGCCAGCAGCCACGGTGCAAGGTCCAGCGGTTGCGGCGTGGGCGCTCGGGCACCCTGCAACGGCGCGTGCGCGCGCGCGTCCACCCACTGTGGCGCGGCGACCGGACGAACCAGCTGCAGCAGCCGTCGCGGGAACTCCGGGTCGCGCAGGCCCGGCGACGCCGCCGGTGACACTGCCGCGTGGAAGCGCAGCAGACGCCCGCTGCCGATGCGGTATTCGCTGAGCACCGCCGCGCCCTCCGCGTCGCGCAGCACCACGACCCCGGCCGCACCGGGCGGCGCCGGTGCGCTGCCCAGCACTGTGCCGCCGCCCGCCAGCCAGGCCTGCCAGGCCGGTGGCAGCGGGGCGTTGGACGGCCACACGCCGACCTCGTCGTTGCCGGGCACGGCCGCGTTGGCCGCTGCGATCGGCGCGGCGCTCCAGGCGCGTTGCACCGCATCGAACACGCGCTGCGCCTGTGCATCGGCATCCACGCCCAGGTGCAGGCGCGGCGCGCGTGCCGTCGGCTGCGCCGGGCTCGGCTTGGCCGCCGCCAGCGGTTGCCACTGCACGGTGCGCGACAGTCGCGGGCGCTCGGCGTCCGTGCCGGGCATTGGGTCGGGCACGTAAACGGTCAAGGGGGTGCCGGCAGGCAATTGCTGGTCCAGCTCGCGCAGCAGGCTGGCCAGCGGCTGCGCGCCGGTGGGGGCGGGCTGATCCAGCGGCGGGAAGCCCGGTGCCAGCCAGCGCCAGTCGGCGTTCGGCTGCCGTGCGTGCTGCGCGGCGACGTCCAGTCCGGGGGCCACCGCAACCACCGGATGCGTGTCGGCAGCGCTGCCCTGCAGTACCGGGCGCGCCAGCAGCAGCGCCAGGGCGGCCAGCAGCGCCAGGCGCACCAGCAGCAGCGGCCACTCGTCGAAACGAACGCGTTGGCGCGGCCGTACCTTGGCGCGCAGCCAGCGCAGGGCGGCAAACTCCAGCGGTGCGTACTGGTGGCGGCGCGCCAGGTGGATCAGCAACGGCACCAGCCACGCAGCCAGCGCCAGCAGGCCCAGCGGGAACAGCAGCGCCAGGCTCATGCGCCGCCGCCCGGGCCGAACAGCTGGCGCAGCGGTGCATCCAGCGGTTGGTCCAGGTAGCCCACCGCATACGCGATGCCGCTGGCGTGCAGGCGTGCCTGCAGGTCGCGCTGGGCCTGGGCGAAGCGGACCAGGTAATCGGCGCGGATGGCGCGCCCGTCACCCAGCAGTTCCTCGCCGGTTTCCGGATCGCGGAAGCGGTGGCCGTCGGTGAACGGGAAGTCGCGTTCGTCGGCGCCCAGCAGTTGCACCTGCAGCACCTCGCGGCGCGCGGCGGCCAAGCGTTCCAGCAGCACGGTGCCGGCCGCGTCGAACCCATCGCCGAGGGCCACCAGCAGGTCGCCGGGCTGCACGCGCTCCCATACCGGGCGCAGCTTGTCGGCGGGTGGCCAGCCGCCGTGGGTCTGCAGCTGACGCAGCAGCAGGTGCACGCGGTCGCGCTGGCGCGGGCCGCTGCCAGCGGGTATCAGTTGCACGCCGTGGCCGTTGACGGCGATCACCCCGAAGCGGTCGCCCTGCTGCAGGGCCAGTTCGACCAGGCAGGCGGCCGTGGCGCAGGCGTGGTCCAGGCGCGACCAGCCCGGGCGGGCGCGGTCGTGCTGGGCGGCCGATGCGCTGGCGTCCACCAGCACCCAGCTGGTGATCGGGCTTTCGCGTTCGGATTCGCGCACGAAGAAGCGGTCCGAGCGGGCGTACAGCTTCCAGTCGATCTGGCGCAGTTCGTCACCCGGCTCGTAGGCGCGGTACTGCGCGAACTCCAGCCCGGCACCGCGGCTGCGGCTGGCATGCTGGCCGATGCCGTGCGCACCCCGCGCACGCCGCGGCAACAGACGCAGCGCCTTCAGGCGGCTGCGCACGTCGGCGGGAATGGCGATGGGGGCGTGCAGCGTCACGGCGGGCTCAGGCGGGGAACGGCACGGCCTGCAGCAGCGCGGCGATCACATCGTCGGCACTCTTCTGCTCGGCCTCGGCGGCGAAGGACAACAGCAGGCGATGGCGCATCACCGGTGCCACCAGCGCCTGCACATCCTCACGGGTGGCGGCGAAGCGGCCCTGCAGCAGGGCGCGCGCCTTGGCGGCCAGCACCAGCGACTGCCCGGCACGCGGGCCGGCGCCCCACTTCACCCACTGGTTGATCGCCTCCGGCGCAGTGGTGCCCGGGCGGCTGGCGCGCACCAGCCGGGTGATCCAGGTGAGCACATCATCGCTGACATGCACCTGGCGCACGGCGGCCTGCAGGGCCAGCACGTCGTCGGCGTCCATCACCTTGGGCACGCTGCCGGTCGCGCTGCCGGTGGTCTGCAGCAGGATGTCGCGCTCTTCCTGCTCGGTGGGGTAATCCACGCGCACGTGCAGCAGGAAGCGGTCCAGCTGCGCTTCGGGCAACGGGTAGGTGCCGGCCTGCTCGATCGGGTTCTGCGTGGCCAGCACGAAGAACGGGGCAGGCAGGGTGTAGGTGGTACCGGCGTAGCTCACCGTGCGCTCCTGCATGGCTTCCAGCAACGCGGCCTGGGTCTTGGGCGGGGTGCGGTTGAGCTCGTCGGCCAGCAGCAGGTGGGTGAAGATCGGGCCCTGCTGGAAGCGGAAGTGGCGGTGGCCGGTGCCGTGGTCTTCCTCCAGCAGCTCGGTACCCAGAATGTCGCTGGGCATCAGGTCCGGGGTGAACTGCACCCGGCGGAACTGCAGTTCCAGCGCCTGGCCCAGCGAGCGCACCAGCAGGGTCTTGCCCAGCCCCGGCGCGCCTTCGAGCAGGCAATGGCCGCCGGCCAGCAGGCCGATCAGCAGCTGTTCCACCACCGCGTGCTGGCCAACCACGGCCTGGCCCAGCGCGGCGCGCAGGTGCTGCAGTTTGGGTAGAAGGGCATCAAGGCGGTCGGGGGTCATAAGGCACTCGCATCAATCGATGTAGAGCCACGCCATGCGTGGCTGAAGAATCAGGAAGAAACTAGTTGTTCAACGCGTACATCACGATGTTCACCGCGAAACGCGTGTTGTCTTCGGCCAGGAACCGCTTGTTGCGCCAGTCGTAGTCCCACTCGCAGCCGTAATCCTTGTTGCTGTAGAGCAGGCCCAGCCGGCCGTCCACCTCGATGCCCTTGAGGTAGTCATGCACCAGGTCATCGCCCCAGCCGTTGAGCTCGAAGCCGGTGGCGGGCGGCCCGTCGGGGAAACGGAAGAAGCTGCGGTACAGCGCGTGGCTGTTGGGCAGTTTGTTCAGCGCCTTGGGGCCGAACAGCTTGGCCATCTGCGCCTCGAACGACTTGGCAAACAGGCCGTCGATGTCGTGGTTGCAGTCATCCACGAACACGAAGCCTCCGTTGCGCACATAGCGCACGAAGTTCTGCCGCTCGGCGGCGTTGAACTCCACCAGCTTGTGCCCGGCCAGGTAGCAGAACGGGGCTTCCAGCATGCGTGGGTCGGACAGGGCGATGACATGCTCGGTCGGGTCCACGCGCAAAGAGGTGTAATCGATCAGCGAGGTGATCACGTTGGACGGCATGCGCGCATCCACGTCCCAGTCGCCGGAGTCGTACTTGAGGCGGGTGAACCAGAAGTCGTAACGACCGGCCTGGGCGCGCGCCAGTGAGGGCAACGCCGCGAATGCGGCGCTGCCCAGCAGCAGGCGCAGGAACTGCGCGCGGTTCATCCGTGCATCAGACCGCGTCGGACAACGAGGTGAAGGTGAAATCGCGCAGTTTCATCGGCGGAATCATCATCACGAAGTTCGACTCGTCACCGGCCACGCGCACCGGCTTGCCCAGCTCTTCGATGTTGTTGAGCATGATCACCGGCGACTCGTTGAAGCGGAAATTCTTCACCGGGTACTTGATCTGGCCGTTCTCGATGTAGAAGGTGCCATCGCGGGTCAGGCCGGTCAGCAGCACGGTCTGCGGATCGACCATGCGGATGTACCAGGTGCGGGTGACCAGGATGCCCTTCTGGGTACCACGCACCAGATCGGCGGTGCTCTTGTCGCCGCCGCTCATCAGCAGGTTGCCCGGGGTGGCATTGGCGGTCTTGCCCTGCTTCTGCGCCCAGAACCGGGTGTACTCCAGGTTGGCGACCTTGCCGTTCTCGATGATCGGCAGCTTGCCGCGCGGCATGCCTTCGCCATCCCACGGCAGCACCGGGGCTTCGGGGTGCCACGGGTCGGCATGCATGTTCACGCGCGGGTCGTAGACCTGCTCGCCCAGCTTGTTGCCGCCGCCCTTCTTGGACAGGAAGCTGCGGCCTTCATCGGCCGAGCGCGCGCTGAAGAAATTCATCATGAAGCTGATCAGGCCCGCCGCGGCGGCCGGCTCCAGGATCACCGTGTACTTGCCCGGTTCCAGCGCCTTGGCTTCCTGCGATTCGGTGGCCTTGCGCATCGCGATCTGGATGTCCTGGTCGGCCTTGAAGTCGGCGGCATCCTTGAGGTTGCGACCCACCCAGCCCGAACCGCGGCCATCTTCAGTGCGCACGGTGCAGGTGTAATCGAAGTTGGTGCTGCGCTGGTAGCCGAAGTTGCCGTTGCTGTTGGCGGTGGCGTAGAAGCCCTGGCCGTCTTCCAGGAAGCCGGCGGCGATCAGGCCCTTGCCGCGGCACGGGGCGATCGAGTCGGCGGCGACCTTGGCGCGGAACGCCGGGTCGATGGCGGCGGTGGACGCACTGAAGGTGGGGCTGGCGGTGTAGGTCTGCTTGCCGATGGCCGGCATGAACTCCGGGTTTTCCGGGGCCAGGCGGGCCAGGTCTTCGGCGCGGCGCACCACGCGTTCCAGCGCGGCATCGTCGAACTCGTTGATCGAGGCGGTGCCCACGCGCTTGCCAAAGGCCACGGTGACGGCCAGTTCGGTGTTGTCCACGATGCCGCTGGTGGAGACGTTGTTGAGCGCGAAACGGATGTTGCCGTTGATCGAGCCGGCCAGCACGGCGGTGCATTCATCGGCCTTGGACAGCGCGATGACCTTGTCGAGGATGGCCTTGGCTTGTGCTTCGGTGAAGATACTCATGATTCGTAGGCTCCTGACCGGTCAGCCGAGGCTGCGTGCGGTGTTGATGACGTTGATGCCGTTGAAGCGCGCGGTGGACGACCCGTGCGAGACCGCCGAGACCTGGCCCGGCTGGCCCTTGCCGTCGAAGAACGAACCGCCCAGGCGGTAGTCGCGTTCATCGGCCACGGCGCTGCAGGCGTTCCAGAATTCCGGCGTGCGGATCTGGTAAGCCACGTCTTCAAGCATGCGGGTGATCTTGCCGTTCTTGATCTCGTAGAACAGCTGGCCACCGAACTGCGCGTTGTAGCGCTGCTGATCGATGGAGAAGGAGCCGTCACCGATGATGTAGATGCCGTTTTCCACGTCCTTGACCAGGTCGGCCACGCTCAGCGGGGTTTTGCCCGGCGCCATCGACACATTGGCCATGCGCTGGAACTGCACGCTGGACCAGGAGTCGGCATAGCAGCAGCCGTCCGAGGCGGTCTTGCCCAGGATGTGGGCCTGGTCGCGGATGGTCTGGTAGTCCACCAGCTTGCCGTCGCTGATCAGGTCCCAGCGCTTGGTCTTGACGCCTTCGTCGTCGTAGGCCACCGCGCCGAGGCTGCCCGGCTGGGTCTTGTCGGCGAAGATGTTGACCTTGTCGCTGCCGTACTGGAAGTGCTGTTCGCGCTTGTCCAGGGTGGCGAAGCTGGTGCCGGCGTAGTTGGCTTCGTAGCCAAGCACGCGGTCCAGTTCCAGCGGATGGCCGACCGATTCGTGGATGGTCAGCCAGGTGTGCGAGGGGTCCAGCACCAGGTCGTACTTGCCCGGCTTCACCGACGGTGCTTTCAGCTTCTCCTGCGCCTGCTTGGCCGCCGCGATGGCATCTTCCTTCATGTCGTAGGAGGAGCTGTAGTTGACCACCCCGTTGGGGGTGAGCACCTTGCCGGCGGCGGCGCCATCGAGGTATTCGTAGCCCATGCCCATCGGCGCGGACAGGCCTTCGCGGGTGCGGAACTTGCCGCTGGCCTTGTCGATGGCGGTGATGGTCATCGGAGCCCAGATGCGGTGCACGTCCTGGTCGATGTAGGAGCCATCGGTGGAGGCGAAGTACTTCTGTTCGTTGACCAGGAACAGCATCGAGTTGACGAAGCTGGCGCCGGCGGCCATCGCCGCGGCGTTGACGTCCAGCAGCAGGTCCACCTTCTCCTTGATCGGCACGTCCATCGCATTCTTGCGGATGGGGGTCTTCCAGCTCACTTCCCCCACGCCGGGTGCGGCGGCCAGCTGTACCGGCGCGGTCTGCACGCCCGAGTTGGCCTTGGCGATGGCGGCCGCCTGCTGCGCGGCGCGCGCCACGTCGGCGGTGCCCAGCTGGTTGGTGGCGGCAAAGCCCCAGGCGCCGTTGACGATCACGCGGATGCCCACACCGGTGGATTCGGTGTTGACCACGTTCTGCACCTTGTCCTCGCGGGTGATCACGAACTGGCGCAGGTAGCGCCCGATGCGGACGTCGCAGTAGGTGGCGCCGGCCTGGCGGGCAGCGGCCAGCGCGGCGTCGGCCAGGCGCTTCTTCAGCCCCAGGTCCAGCGTGCTGTGCAGCTGCTCGGCGGCGATCACCTTGCCGAAGAATGACGGCACGATCAGTCCGCCAGCGGTAAGCCCGGTGAGGGCGAGGAAGTCACGTCTTTGCAAGGCAGCTCTCCACGTCGGTGTGGGGGTGGCAGGGAAACGGCGACATCACAGCGACCGCCGGGGCGGTGGCCCCGATTCTTGCGGCCATCGGAAGGGGGCGTCAAATGACGAAATGCACGGTGGGCAGGGCATGCTCATCCCAGGCTGCGCGCGGTGTTGATGATGTTGATGCCATCAAAGCGCGTGGTCGACGAGCCATGCGACACCGCCGATACCTGGCCGGGCTGGCCCTTGCCGTCGAAGAACGAGCCGCCGAAGCGGAAGTCGCGTTCATCGCAGATCGCGCTGCAGGCATTCCAGAATTCCGGCGTGCGGATCTGGTAAGCCGCATCTTCGACCATGCCGGTGATCTGGCCGTTCTTGATCTGGTAGTACAGCTGGCCGCCGAACTGCGCGTTGAAGCGCTGCTGGTCGATGGAGTACGAGCCGCGGCCGTGGATATAGATGCCGTTCTCCACGTCCTTGATCATGTCGGCCACGCTCAGCGGGGTCTTGCCCGGGGCCAGCGAGACGTTGGCCATGCGCTGGAACTGCACGCTGGACCAGGAATCGGCGTAGCTGCA
This sequence comes from Stenotrophomonas rhizophila, assembly GCF_000661955.1. NCBI lineage: Bacteria > Pseudomonadati > Pseudomonadota > Gammaproteobacteria > Lysobacterales > Lysobacteraceae > Stenotrophomonas > Stenotrophomonas rhizophila. Next base: position 4,426,314 of record NZ_CP007597.1, on the reverse strand, counting down.
GCCGTGCGATTCGGTCTCGCCCAGGATGTGTACCTCGTCGCGGGTGGCCTGGTAGTTCACCAGGATGCCGTCCTTGACCAGATCCCAGCGCTTGGTCTTGACCCCCTCGTCGTCGTAGCCCACCGCGCCCAGGCTGCCGGGGGCGGTCTTGTCGGCGAAGAAGTTGACCCGCTCGCTGCCCCAGCGGTAGCCGGCGTCGCGCTTGTCCAGGGTGGCAAAGCTGGTACCGGCGTAGTTCGCCTCGTAGCCCAGCACACGGTCCAGCTCCAGCGGGTGGCCGACGTTCTCGTGGATGGTCAGGAACAGGTTGGACGGGTCCAGCACCAGGTCGTACTTGCCCGGCTTGACCGACGGGGCCTTGAGCTTCTCGCGCGCATGCCGCGCCGCGGCGATGGCATCTTCCACCGGGTCGTAGGAATCACGGTAGGCGGTGATGCCGCCGGGCAGGGCGATCTTGCCGCTGGCATCGCCGTCCAGGAATTCGTAGCCCATGCCCATCGGCGAGGACAGACCGGCGCGCGTGCGAAACTTGCCGCTGCTCTTGTCGATCGCGGTTGCGGTGAACGGCAGCCAGATGCGGTGCACGTCCTGGTCGATGAAGGAGCCGTCGCTGGAGGCGAAGTACTTCTGTTCGTTGACCAGGAACAGGGTGGAGTTGATGAAGTTGGCGCCGGCATTGAGCGCGGCGGCGTTCAAGCTCAGCAGCAGGTCGACCTTGTCCTGGATCGGCACGGCCATCGCGTTCTTGCGGATGGGCGTCTTCCAGCTCACCTCGCCCACGCCCTGCACGGGTGCCAGCTGGACCGGACGGGTCTGGATGCCGGCGTTGGCCCGGGCGATGGCGGCCGCCTGTTCCACCGCGGCCTTCACTGCGGCCGGTGTCTGCTGGTGCGTGGCGGCAAAGCCCCAGGCGCCGTTGACGATCACCCGGATGCCGATGCCCGACGATTCGCGGTTGGTGACGTTCTGCACCTGCGCCTCGCGGGTGATCACCGACTGGTTGAGGTAGCGGCCGATGCGTACGTCGCAGTAGCTGGCCCCCAGCCGTTTGGCGGTCGCCAGTGCCGCGTCGGCCAGCGCCTTCTTGCGGGCCACGTCGCCCGGCTCGAGCAGCTGCTCGGCGGCGATCAGGCGGGAGTGCGGCAGCATCAGGCCAGCCAGGCCCATTCCAGACAGCGTCAGAAACTCACGGCGTTGCACAGCTTGCGATTCCCCGGGTACGGTCGCGGGCAAGGCGCCGGCGACAGTGGACAAGTCCTCGACTTTCGGTGGCAGGCGGCAGTGGCACAAGTGACTGCGGTCATGGTTGGATGTGTCTTGTCCAATTCATCTTGAGCATTGCATGAGCCAGCAACGTTGGTCCGAGGCCTGCGAACGCAACCGTGAGCCGATTCTTGCGGTGCTGCAGCGGCACCTGCACGACCGCACGCGCGTACTGGAGATCGGCAGTGGCACCGGGCAGCACGCGGCGTACTTCGCCGCACAGCTGCCGCACCTGCAGTGGCAGGCCAGCGACCACCCGGACTACCTGCCGGGCATCGCCGAGCGCCTGGCGCAGGCCGCGCTGCCCAATGCACCCGCACCGTGGCCGCTGCAGGCGGTGCTGTCGCCCCGGCCGGGCCTGGGCCCGCTGCCGGAGGCGCCGCGGGGCTTCGATGCGGTGTTCAGTGCCAACACCCTGCACATCATGAGCTGGGCGCACGTGCAGGCGTTGTTCGCCGGGTTGCCGGCGGTGATGACGGACAACGCGCTGCTGTGCATCTACGGGCCGTTCAATTACGACGGTGCGTTCAGCAGTGACAGCAACCGGCAGTTCGATGCGTGGTTGAAGGCGCGCGATCCGGACTCGGGCATCCGCGATGCGGAGGCGGTGGACGCGTTGGCGGCTGCGCAGGGGTTACGGCTGGTGGAGGATGTGGCGATGCCGGCCAACAACCGGTTGCGGGTGTGGCGGCGGGGGTGATCAGGCGGTGGTGCTGAACTGTCGAAGGCAGCGTTCGCAACTGCGCTCGATTTCATGCACCAGCGTTTCCAGCACGGGGTGGTCGATACCCTCCTGCTGCAGCAACTGGCGTTGCTGTGAGGCCACGTCGGGCAGCTGCAGGCACATGCTGGCCAATGACTTCATGGCGGCATCGGAATCCAGCCGCATGGCCTCTGCGGTCGCACGCCAATCGCCGAGACGGATATCCCACCACTTGTAGTGGCTGCCCATCTTCATCGCCAGTTTGATCTTGCGCTTCTGCAGTTGCGGATAGGGAAGCGCACTGGAGATGTCATACAACGGCGCCAGTCGGATCTCACCGCCACTGCCCAGCAGCAGTGAGTAGTTCTTGGCGTGGGCGTCGGTTCCACCGATCAGGTAGTTGAAGGCCAGCGCATTGAAGAACAGTTCCACGTCGCGACGGGGCTGGCTGGCGTGCGCCCACAGTACGCCGGCGAGGTCTGCCGCGCCCGGGCCCCCTTCGTTCTGGTACTTGATCTGCGGCATCACCCCCAGCGCCTGACAGAAATCTTCCTGGTGCACGCGGACCCAGCCGGCATCGGTCTGCAGACGGTCATAGCGTTCCACGCAGATGGCCGTTTCACCGGCCAGTTCCCACTGCTCCGACGCCGCCGTGGGCAGGCCCATGGCACGCGCAAGGCGCAGGCAGAACATCTCGTTCTCTACGAACCCGGTGTAGTCGGTGCCCGGCGGTTTGAGGATGTGGGTGGTGGGGATGCGGCCACTGGGAACCGCCCAGCCATCATCCAGACGCAGCAGCGCGATTTTGGCCTGCGCGCCGGCCAGGCTGAACTGCCCGATGTCCCCCAGCCAGCGCCCACTGCCGACGTCGCGGCGGACCTGGGAAAGGCGGGCGGCCACGTCCGCACTGCTCAATCGCTCAATGCCGTCGGCCGCACCCGACAGCACGTGGGGCAGGCGCTCGGGGGTCACGAACTGCACGGCCCCTGCGCAGTCTTCGCCCACATGGGCCAGCAGGGCCACCGGGTTGCGGGGTGACACATGGAAGCGCGACCCCCAGCCCTGCAAGATGGTGTCGTTGTCGGGCAGCAAGCCCCAGATCACCGCGCCTACCGTTGCCGACGGGTGGGTCGGGCGATTCAGTGGAAGGCTGATCGAAAGGGGAAACGCATCGGCTGACGCCAGCCATTGGCGGTCGTAGACGAAGTGCGGGTTGCCGTGGTCGTCCATGTGCAACAGACCCATGGGCCTGCCTTGCATGAGTACGTGCAGCATCACGCCCCCTTCTTGGGCGTGGCGGGGTAGTCGGCGTGCAGCTCATGTACCGACGGCGGTGTGGTCGTGCCCGACGGCGGCAATTCTCGCCGGGCCTGCTCCAGGATCTCTGCGTACGACAGGGTGCCCGGCTTTCCCGGTGCGCGCGGACGACCCTGCTGCGGCAGGCGGTGGCGTTCCACGATCGCATTGATGTCCACGCGGGGAAGGTCGGCGGCGGCCGGCGACGGCGCGGGCAGCGCTGCAGTGAGCGGAACCCCCAGCACATTCATCACCCGCAGCACCAGCTGCAGTTCCGCGCGTGGTTTGCCTTTCTCGATGTCGATGACCCACTGCCGGCTGACGCCGGTCTCGTAGGCCAGGCGTGCCTGGTCCCAGCCCAGCGCCTTACGACGGTTCCGGATCACATGGCCCAGGTCGGCGGGAGTCTTGAGGGCGGTCATGCCCCAAATGTAAGCGTGTGCTGACATGAGAGCAAGTGTCGTCGTACGCCAACATTTGAATCAGGACAGTGCTTTCAATAGCCTCGTTACATCCAAAAGTAAGCGAACGCTTACTTTTGGAGTCTGGTCAACGAACGCTGACATTTAAGAAATGCCAGCGTTCGCTTACCTCATGCCACCTGCACGATATGCAGGGCGCGCGGGTTCTTCCACTGTGCCAGCAAGGTGGCTTCGCGTGCCTTGGCCTTGTGCAGGTGCGCTTCCTTGACGTGCCCGTAGCCGCGGATGTGTTCGGGGATGCTGGCGATCTCCACCGCCAACGCCACGCGGTCATCGCGCAGCCCCTCCAGCAGCAGGGCCACGGTCTGTTCGTAGTCGGCGATGAGCTGGCGTTCGCCACGGCGTTCGGCGGTGCGGCCGAACACGTCGAAGGTGCCGCCGCGCAGGAACTTCAGCTTGGCCAGCAGGCCGAACGCCTTGAGCATCCACGGGCCGTATTCCTGCTTGATCAGGCGGCCCTGCTCGTCCTTCTTGGCAAACAGCGGCGGGGCCAGGTGGAAGCGCACCTGGAAATCGCCCTCGAACTGCTGCTGCAGGCGGCGCTGGAATTCGCCGCTGGTGTACAGCCGCGCCACTTCGTACTCGTCCTTGTAGGCCATCAGCTTGAAGTAATAGCGCGCCACGGTTTCGGTCAGCGCGGTGCTGCCCACCGCGTCCCACTCGGCGGTCCGCACCTTGTCCACCAGCGCGCGGTAACGCGCGGCGTAGGCGCTGTCCTGGTAGTCGGTGAGGAAGCGCACGCGGCGTTCGACCATCTCGTCCAGCGAGCGCGACAGGCGCTCGTCGTCCAGCGGCAGGAACGCCACATCCTCGCCCACGCCATGGCCGGGCAGGCCACGCAGCTCGCGCTCGTCGCCGGTATCGCGCGGGGCCGCGTTGGCGCCCCATTCGTTGCCTTCCCACTCGCCCGGCGGCAGGTCGTGCAGCGGGCCGGGCGTGCGCTCGGCGTCGGTGTGGCCGTTGCGCACCAGGCCGGCGGCCTGTTGCACGGCCTGCGGGTCCACGGCGGCCAGGCGGCCCCAGGCGAACGCCTGCTGGTTCATCTGCACGGCCGCGCCGTTGAGTTCCACCGCGCGCATCAGCGCCTCGAACGAGATCGGCACCAGCCCCTGCTGCCAGGCATAGCCCAGGATGAACAGGTTCGACGCGATCGCATCGCCGAGCAGGGCGGTGGCCAACTGGGTGGCATCGAGCAGCAGCGGCTCGCGCCCGCCCAGCGCCACGCGGATGCCGGCGATGATGTCGGCCGCGGGGAACTGCATGTCCGGGCGCGTGGTGAAGGTGCCCGGCATTGCTTCATAGGTGTTGAGCACCACCTGCGAGCGCTCGGCGCGCACCTTGGACAGCGCCCAGTAGTCGTTCACCACCACCATGTCGCAGCCCACCACCAGGTCGGCTTCGCCGGCGGCGATGCGTACCGCGTGGATGTCTTCGGGCGTACCTGCGATGCGGATATGGGTGGTGACCGCGCCGCCCTTCTGGGCCAGCCCGGTCTGGTCGAGCACGCTGGCGCCCTTGCCTTCCAGGTGCCCGGCCATGCCCAGCAGCGCGCCGATGGTGACCACGCCGGTGCCACCGACGCCGGTGATCAGGATGTTCCAGGGCTGGTCCAGCGCAGTGCGGAAGGTCGGTGCCGGCAGGTTGTCCAGCAGCGCGGTCTTCGAACTGCGCGCGCCCTTGCGCGGCTTGCCGCCGTGCACGGTGACAAAGCTCGGGCAGAAGCCGGTGGTGCAGCTGTAGTCCTTGTTGCAGTTGGACTGGTCGATGTCGCGCTTGCGCCCGAACTCGGTTTCCTTGGGCAGCACCGACACGCAGAAGCTCTTCTGCCCGCAGTCGCCACAGCCTTCGCAGACCAGCGAATTGACCACCACCCGCTTGGGCGGGTCGACCAGCTTGCCGCGCTTGCGGCGGCGGCGCTTCTCGGTAGCGCAGGTCTGCTCGTAGATCAGGATGCTGGTGCCCTTCACCTCGCGCAGCTGCTTCTGCACCGCGTCCAGCTCGGCGCGGTCATGGAACTCCACGCCCTCGGGGAACAGCTCGCGCTTGTTCCACTTGCCGATCTCATCGCTCACCAGCACGATCGTCTGCACGCCTTCGGCACGCATCTGGTGGGCGATCTGCGGCACGCTCAGGGTGCCGTCCACCGGCTGCCCGCCGGTCATCGCCACCGCGTCGTTGTAGAGGATCTTGTAGGTGATGTTGACCCCGGCCGCGATGGCCTGGCGGATTGCCAGCGAGCCACTGTGGAAGTAGGTGCCATCGCCGAGGTTCTGGAATACGTGTTCGGTGTCGGTGAATGCGGCCTGCCCGGCCCAGGTGACACCTTCGCCGCCCATGTGGGTGAAGGTGTCGGTGCTGCGGTCCATCCAGGTGACCATGTAATGGCACCCGATCCCGCCCAGCGCGCGCGAGCCTTCCGGCACGCGGGTGGAGGTGTTGTGCGGGCAGCCGGAGCAGTAGTGCGGCACGCGCGGGAAGCTGGCGCGCGGCAGGGCCAGCTCGGCTTCCTTTTCGTCCATCCAGCGCAGGCGCTGTTCGATGGATTCATTGGTGAAGAAGCGTTGGATGCGGCGGCCGATGACGCCGGCGATGGTGGCCGGAGTCAGCTCGTTGGTGGACGGCAGGATCCAGGTGCCCGCCTCGTCGTACTTGCCCACGATCGACGGGCGCGGGCCGGCACTGGCCGGCCAGTTGTAGAACTGCTCCTTCATCTGGCGCTCGATGAAGGCGCGCTTTTCCTCCACCACCACGATGTCTTCCAGGCCCTGCGCAAAGCGCGCGATGCCCACCGGCTCCAGCGGCCAGGTCATGCCGACCTTGTACACGCGGATGCCGATATCGGCGCAGGCCTGCTCGTCCAGGCCCAGGTATTCCAGCGCCTGCAGCACGTCCAGGTAGCTCTTGCCGGTGGTGACGATGCCCAGCCGCGCACGCGGGGAGTCCATGACCACCCGGTCGATGCCGTTGGCACGGGCGAAGGCCTGCGCGGCGGCAACCGCATAGCGGTGCAGGCGCATTTCCTGGTCCAGCGGCGGATCGGGCCAGCGGATATTGAGACCACCGGCCGGCATCTCGAAGTCCTCGGGCAGCAGGATCTTCCGCGCGAACGGGTCGACCTGCACCGAGGCCGAGGATTCCACGGTCTCGGCAATGGTCTTGAAGCCGATCCAGCGCCCGGTATAGCGGCTCATCGCCCAGCCGAGCAGACCCATGTCCAGGATGTCCTGCACACCGGCCGGGTTGAGCACCGGCATCATCGCGCTGACGAACTCGTCCTCGCTGCCATGCGGCAGGGTCGAGCTGCGGCAGGCATGGTCGTCGGCGGCCAGCGCCAGCACGCCCCCGTGCACCGAGGTGCCGGCCGCGTTGGCATGCTTGAACACGTCGCCGCAGCGGTCCACGCCCGGGCCCTTGCCGTACCACATGCCATACACGCCCTGGACCTTGGCGCCCGGGAACAGGTTGGTCTGCTGGGTACCCCAGACCATGGTGGCGCCCAGGTCCTCGTTGAGGCCGGGGGTGAACTTCACCCGCGCCGCCTCCAGGTGCTGGCGGGCCCGCCACAGTTCCAGGTCGAAGCCGCCCAGCGGGCTGCCGCGGTAGCCGCTGATGAAGCCGGCGGTGTCCAGCCCGGCCGCCTCGTCGCGCAGGCGCTGCATCAACGGCAGCCGCACCAGCGCCTGTACCCCGCTCAGGTAGATGCGGCCATCGGTACGGGTGTACTTGTGGTCCAGCGTATAGCTGGCGTCCAGGCCACCGGCGTCGGGCTGGTTGGCGGAGGAGGGCGAGGTGAGTTCGGCGGTACTGGTCATGGCTGGCCCGGGAAGTCGGCTGGCACGGCCGCAGCAAACACGACCGGAAAGGCGCGGATTGTAGCAGTGGCGCCGAAATGGACCTCGGGCACTCGCGTCCGGGCGCACGCTGGGGTTAGGATCGGGATGGGAGGTTGTTGTGACAACCCGGGGGAGTTTGCATGGCAGTGGCAAGACAGGGGCGCGCCGGCGTGATGCGGGCGGCTGGTTTGGCTGCGGCGTTGATCGCCGCAATGACGACATTCGGGGTAGCGGCGCAGCCGCTGCCCGCGTTGCAGGAGTTCTACTTCGACACCGATCCCGCTGCCGTTCCGATGGTGGTGGTGCCGGCCGGCAGTGGCGACCTGGTGGACCAGCTCATGAAGCAGCGCGAGCGCGGGCGCAAGGCGCTCGATGCCACCGTGCAGCTGGCGGGCGTGGCGTTCTCGCAGGGGCGTCCGGAGCTGGGCCGCACGCTGTACGCCGAGGCAAGCAGCAGCGCGCCGCCGACCACGGCGACGGGGCGCGCGGTGCGCTGGAACTACGGCTGGGACCTGTTCCGGCTGGGCGAGGTGGAGGCGGCGTTGGCGCAGTGGAGCACGGCCCAGGGCGGCATGCGCGGCAACCCGTCCTGGGTGCCGGCCACCTACGCGCTGGCGCTGTGGACCTTGGGGCGCAAAGACGAGGCCGTGCAGTGGTACGCCGCGGCGGTACGCACCGAGCCCCAGCAATGGAGCAGTTCGGCACGCTACGCCGACCTGCTGCCCAGCTGGCGCGACAGCGAGCGCGCCACCCTGGCCGAGGTGCAACAGGCCTGGGCGGCACAGCCGCCGGCCTGGCCCTGAGCCACCGGGCGCTGCCTGTGGCGGCCGCCCGGACCGGACCTGTGGCACCTCGCTTCGACCAAGGTCGGAGCGGCGGCGGCCTGCGCATCGGCTAGGCTGTTGCGATGGCTTTCGATGCGTTCGCCCTGATCCTGACCATGCTTGGCCTGGGCATGCTGTTTGCGCGCCTGCGCGCGCTGCCCGAGACCAGCGCCGAGGTGCTCAACCGCGTGGTGCTGTATGTGTGCCTGCCTGCGGCGGTGCTCACCTACGTGCCGCGGCTGCACCTGGATGCCAGCCTGATCGGGCTGATGGCCACGCCCTGGCTGCTGATGCTGGCCAGTTGGGCGCTGGTGTCGCTGGCCACGCGCGTGTGCGGCTTTGCCCGCGACGTGCACGCGGTGCTGCTGATCTGCGTGACCCTGGCCAACTCCAGCTTCATCGGCTACCCGATGGTGCGCGCCCTGCTGGGCGACGCCGCACTGCCCTACGCGGTGGTCTACGACCAGTTCGGCACGTTCCTGCTGCTGTCCACCTTCGGCCTGTACGTGATTGCCCGTTACAGCGGCGACACCCCGCCCACGGCGGCCCAGGTGCTGGCCCGCATCGCGCGGTTCCCGCCGCTGTGGGCGCTGCTGTTCGCACTGCTGCTGATGCCCGAACAGCCGCCTTCCTGGATAGGTAACGGCCTGAAGCAACTGGCCGATGCGATGCTGCCGATGGTGATGCTGGCGGTAGGCTTGTCGATCCGGCTGCGGCTGTCACGCCAGGAACTCACCCCGCTGGGGATCGGGCTGGCGCTGAAGCTGCTGGTGATGCCCGCCCTGGCGGTGCCGATCTCGTGGCTGCTGGGCCTGCAGGGCACGATGCTACAGGTGAACGTGCTGGAATCGGCGATGCCGACCATGATCACCGCCGCCGCCCTGGCGATCTCGCACCGGCTGGCACCGCGGCTGGCCGCGGCGATGGTGGGGTACGGCATTCTGTTGTCGCTGGTGACGCTGCCTGCGTGGGTAGCCGTGCTGCAACAACCCGCATAAAAACCGGTAGAGCCGAAGAACCGGTAGAGCCGACCGTTGGTCGGCTGCTCTACCAGGGCCACCGACACCGCCCGTGCGCGTCAGCCGACCAACGGTCGGCTCTACGTCGGCGTGTCGGCGAACGTCGGCGAGGCGCCGAACGTTTACCCGTCGGCGCTTACCGTGCGGCCGCGCGCCCATTCGCGCAGTGCGGTGACCTGCTCGGCCATCAATACCGACAGCGGCCGGCTGCTGCGGATCTCGGCCATCAGCAGGTCGGTATCCAGCGCGCGTTCCTCGGCATGGGCGGCGTACAGCCCGGCCACCACGGCCTGTTCGATCTCGGCACCGGAGAAGCCGTCGGCGGCGGCGGCCAGGGCCGGCAGCGCGAAATCGTCGGCATTGAGCTGGCGCCGGCCCAGGTGCAGGCGCAGCAGCTCCACCCGGGTGTTGGCGTCGGGCAGGTCGACGAAGAAGATCTCGTCGAAGCGGCCCTTGCGCAGCAGCTCGGCCGGCAGCTCGTGCACCTGGTTGGCAGTGGCCACGATGAACACCGCGCCCTTGCGCTCGGCCAGCCAGGTCAGCAGGTAGCCCAGCACGCGCCGTGACACCCCGCCGTCCTCGCCACCGCTGGCCAGGCCCTTCTCGATCTCGTCGATCCACAGCACGCACGGCGCCAGCTGCTCGGCCGAGGCCAGGGCGTCGCGCAGGTTCTTCTCGGTCTCGCCGTGGTACTTGTCATACAGGCTGCCGAAATCCAGCCGCAGCAGGGGCACCCCGAAGCCGGCGGCGGTGGCCTTGGCCAGCATCGACTTGCCACAGCCCTGGACCCCCAGCAGCAGCATGCCCTTGGGCGGGTCCAGCCCGGCGGGGCCCTGGCCCCCCAGGAACACCGGGCGGCGCTGGTTCACCCAGCGCTTGAGCCGGTTGGCCCCGGCCACGTCGGCAAAGCGGGTGGTGTCGTATTCGAAGTGCAGGTGGCCGGCCCGGTTGAGCAGCTCGAACTTGAGCCGGGCCAGTTGCGGCAGGTCGTCCTGGCTGAGCGCGCCGTCGGCGAAGATCAACTGCCGGCCGATGCGTCGCGCGTCCACCATGCTCAGGCCGCGCAGGTTGTGCAGGATCTTCTTGACCGCCTCGTTGTCCACTTCGACCCGCCGCCCGCCGTTCTCGCGGGCATAGGCTTCGGCCTCTTCGCGCAGCATCTTCAGCAGCGCGTTGAGGTCGGGCAGGCGCGGGTTGAAGCGGGTGGCCAGGGCTTCCAGTTCGGCCGGCAGCTCGACCTTGGCACCGATCAGCACCAGCACGTGGGCTTCGCAGTGGCGGCGCTGGATCAGGTCGCGCAGCGCGCGCTGGTGGCTGGCATAGCCCAGGTAGGGATGGAAATCGAGCAGCAGGTAGATGCCGCGCTGCTCGGCCTGGCGGATCATCTGCAGGGCCGAACTGGCATCGGGCGGCCCAACCGCGTCGTCCTCGCGGTCCATGTCGATGCGGCGCAGGCCCTCGGTGATGGACCAGCGGTGCAGGGCCCGCCAGACATGCATCAGGGTCTGCCGGAACAGCTCCACGATGCGACCCTCGTCCTGGGTCTCGATGATGATCAGCGGGGTGTTGGCGCGGATCAGCGCGCTCAGGTCCTGTAACTCGCTCATGCCGGCTTGCAGTCCATTGGATCGCGCACGATAGCAAAGCGCCGGCCGGTGCAGGGGTTC